>DASQZL010000196.1:0-5844 GCA_035638715.1 Balneolaceae bacterium | reverse complement strand
TCCTTCTCCGCAATCAACTTCACCGCATCATCCATCGTCACTTCATCAGGCTTCTCATCATCCGGCAAACTGATATTTTTGCGTCCGTGCTTAATATAAGGTCCATATCGGCCGTTCATCACCCGCACTTTTTTACCCGTTTCGGGATGTTCTCCCAATTCCTTAATGGCTTTACTCTTACGTGGGCGACTCTTTTTTTGAGCCAACAGCTCCAGTGCCCGGTCCAGCGTTATGTCCAGTACATTATCGTTTTTGCGCAGCGATGCAAACGTGCCATCATGTACCACAAACGGTCCGTAACGACCTACGCCGGCGCGGACTACTTTCCCGGTTTCCGGGTGCTTACCCAGGCTGCGCGGCAATTCCAGCAGCCGCAGGGCCAAATCGAGATCAACTTCCTCCGGCTTCATCCCCTTCAGCAGTGAGGCCCGGGGCGGCTTTTTATTATCATCCGAAACTTCACCCACTTGTACATACGGTCCATATCGGCCGTTAAGCACATAGACCGGCTCGCCGGTTTCCGGATGCTTCCCAATCGATTTCGGGCCCGCCTCTTCAGCTTCAATCAGTTCTTCAAGCTTTTCAGCGGTAATGTCGCTCGGTTTCCAGTTATCCGGGATGGAGGTCGTTATGGCTTTTCCGTTTTTTTGCTTCTTGACGTAGGGACCAAAACGCCCGACCAGCACCTCGATGCCGTCCAGGTCAAGGGGCAGTTTCAGATGCTTCGCTTCCTGGGGATCAATTTTATCTTCCTCTTCCTCCACTTTTGCTTTTAAGCCGGATTCTCCGCCATAATAGGATTCGAGGTATTGATCCGTATTGAGTTTACCGTCTGCAATTTGATCGAGTTTGGCTTCCATCTCGGAGGTAAAGTCGCTGTCAACCAGCTCCCTGAGATGCGTTTCCAGCAAGCCGGTAACAGCGAACGCCGTAAACGTCGGGATAAGGGTTTTACCTTCAGATTCCACATAGCCGCGATCCTGAATAGTACTGATAATCGTGGCATAGGTACTTGGCCGGCCGATACCGCGCTTTTCCAATTCCTTAACGAGTGACGCCTCCGTATACCGCGCCGGCGGCTGCGTTTCATGCGAAGTCGGTTCAATCCCTTTCTCAATCACTATCTCGCCCTCTTCGAGCTCCGGCAGAGGGTGTTCCTGGTTGGTCAGGGCTTCATCCGGATCATCGCTGCCTTCAACATACGCCCGGAAAAAACCAGGGAATAAAATTTCTTTGCCATGAGCACGAAATTCTGCCGTCTTACCGTCGGCATCAGCCTCGATCGTTACATTGGTGAATTCCAGTCTGGCCTGAGCCATTTGCGTGGCGATGGTTCGCTTCCAGATTAAATCATAAAGTTTGAATTGAGCTCCCCGCAGCCCGGTTTCTTGGGGCTTTCTGAAATAACTGCCAGCCGGACGAATAGCCTCATGCGCTTCCTGAGCGGCTTTACCGCCTCCGTAATTGCGCACGCGCTTGAACAAATAATCTTTGCCATACTCCTCTTCAACAGCGCTGCGCGCGGCTCCAATGGCCTGTCCCGACAGCCGCGCCGAATCGGTACGCATATAAGTGATATATCCATTTTCGTACAGCTTTTGAGCCACGCTCATTGTGCGTTTCGCCGAGAAATTCAGTTTTCGGTTGGCCTCCTGCTGCAGGGTTGAAGTGATAAAAGCCGGCGCCGGATTACGTTTTTGCGTATTCTTTCTAATCTCCGTCACCTTCCATTCTGATTCATCCAGATCGTCGCGCAGCTGGGAAGCTTTTTTATCATCCAGCAATACGACGGATTCAGGTTTCTTCAGCTTGCCGGTGTTTTCGTCAAAATCCTTACCAGTGGCCAGCCGCTTGCCATCCAGATGGGTAAGATCGGCTTCGAAAATCCGCTTTTTTTGCTGCTTGTGCAGTTTTGCCTTCAAATCCCAGTATCGGGCCGAGTGAAATTTCATGCGTTCACGTTCGCGGTCAACCAGAAAACGAACGGCCACCGACTGAACACGTCCCGCGGAAAGTTTAGGTGCAATCTTTTTCCAGAGCAGGGGGGAAACCGTGTAGCCTGCCAGCCGGTCGATAATGCGCCGGGCCACCTGGGCATTTACCAGGTTTACATCAATATCCCGAAAATTCTCAAGCGCTTCTTCAACTGCCTCTTTGGTGATTTCGTGAAAAACCATCCGTTTGACAGGTACATCAGGCTTGAGCACCTGTGTAAGATGCCATGAGATGGCTTCGCCCTCCCGGTCTTCATCGGTTGCCAGTATCAGTTCGTCCGATTTCTTAAGCAATTTTTTGAGTTTGCGTACCACTTTTTTCTTGCCGCGCGGAATCACATAAATCGGCTCAAAATCATGCTCCACATCAACCCCTAAATTCGACCATTCTTTATCCTTATATTTTTTTGGAATTTCCTTGGCTGAGGCCGGTAAATCCCGGATATGTCCCATGGATGAGTCAATTTCGTACTCATCGGGCAGGTATCTTTTCAGGGTTTTAATTTTAGTTGGAGACTCTACAATAACAAGTGATTTCATATAATAATACTAATTACTACTTTTTGTTCGATTCTGTTCGCTCAATCAAATCTTTTAATTCCTGTGCATGGTTGGAAGTATCAACCTTTTCGATAATGGCCTTGACGGTGCCATCGGGATCGATGATATAAGCCGACCGCGATGGGGCCTGATATTCGTTGCCGAACATCTTCTTGGTGACGATTGAATCTGTGGCTTTGGCAAATTTGTAATCCGGATCAGAGGCCAACACATAGTTAATGCCCATCTTTTCAGCATATTTTTTGTGTGAACCGCACGAATCCTTGCTGATGGCTACAAGGTTATATCCTTTTTGATCAAACCATTGTTCCTCGCTGGCCAGACTGGCATTCTGCTTGTCGCAGCCGGAGGTATTATTCTTCATGTACACCGAAACGATCGTCGGCCGATTGAGCAAATCTTTAAAATTTACGGTTTGTTCTTCTCCATCTTTAATAACGTCCAATTTAAAATCAGTATCAATTTTCTGACCTTCTTCAATCATAATTACTTAACTTTTAAATATTATTTGATGATTTTATGAAGAAACCTAACGGATTTGACTGTTAATTTCGTTTCGTATCTAATCTAAAGCTTCCTATAATACTGCGAAGTTGGTGAAACGGCAATGATTAATTAAAAATTATAAATGAAAAATTAGGAATTTCATGCTTTTTATTTGATTTTATGTTCAATAATTTTGTTCGCGATAGATTTTTAATGAAGGTGAGGAATAAAAATAAATTAATTCGTCATTCCTAACTCCGATTCATATAATTAGATAATGGAAAAACGTTTTGAATTAAAAGCAGACAACGATTTTTCTGACCGGGAGATTGAGCAACAGATTGAGGAAGGCTGTGATTTAATGGAAACCATTTATTCCGACGGTGAATATCCCAAGGTGCTGGTGAAGCGATCCTGGTCAAAGCATAATCCTGTTATTACGGGTGAGATGGCCAAGCCCGAGGCCTATCGCTGGTATCTGTTGCGAGAGCTGACAAAATTGGCCCAAAAAGGTGCTGCAATCAAGATCTTGCCTTCCCGCAAGCAGCGTCCATTAAATGATCCGGAACTTTTTGACAACATGGATGAGGATGATTGGGATATCACCCAAAAAAAACTGTTTCTTTTTAGTCCGGAGCGCATTGATATCTCGCTGGATCGCCTGGAACATTATACCGGCACGAAGCCGAAAGATTTTCAGCGATATATTCTATTCACTAATTATGATATGCATGTTGAAGTTTTCCTGGACAAGTATCCCGATTGTGTAAAACCGAGTCGGGGTGGGGTGCAGATGCCGGCCTTTCATCACAAATTACCAAATAATAAAGGCATCACACTGATTAATATTGGCGTAGGCCCGGCCAATGCCAAAACCATCACCGATCACGTAGCCGTGTTGCGTCCGGATGCCATGGTGATGGTTGGCCACTGCGGTGGTTTGCGCAATCATCAGGCTATCGGCGATTTTGTGCTGGCCACAGGTTTCATGCGGGAGGACGGCGTGCTTGACGAAATTCTGCCGCTTAATATTCCTATCACGCCCAATTATCTGCTCAATTTGTATCTGAAACAAGTCCTCGATTCCTACAACCGCAATCACCGGTTGGGTACGGTTTTTACGTCATCTAACCGCAACTGGGAATTTGCGAAAAAACGCACCGTCGAAAAAATTCACATGAGTCGCAGCATCGCCATTGATATGGAATCGGCTACGGTGGCAACCAATGGGTATCGCTATCGCATTCCCAATGCCACACTGCTCTGCGTTAGCGACAAGCCTTTGCACGGCAAGCCCAAGCTCGGTGAAGATGCTCAGGAGTTTTACGAAAAATCGAAACAAATGCACCTGCAGCTGGTAATTGAAGCGCTGGAAATCTGCAAACAACATCACCCGGAAGGCCTGCCAAATGCCAGTATCCGCGCCATGAATGAACCGCTTATGGGTGGGCCTGATGAGAATGAAGAATAAAAGCAAGTCTAAGAATCTGTTGCCAAATAACTTATCCTGGCTTCTCTTCTGTTTCTTTCGAAACAGATACTGAATTTTAACAAAAAATTCACGATTGGTCTGACGGCACCCATTGAAATTACCGGGAGTCGAGGGATCAAAATGGTTCAGGTGATCTGTTATTCCGATGTAAAATTTGATAAACGGATTCAGTTTATAATACAGCAAAGCATATATCTGTATCCGCTTATTCAGGGAGTTATGCTACGAAATGATGGGGTAAATTATCTTAATAATTATTATTGGCTGTTATACAGAAGCCCGGATTTCAATCGGATATAAATGTTAACTAATGTAAAATTTTACGAGTATATTTAACATAATGATAAGAATATTGATATTTCTTAATATTAACATTAGATTAGCAACGAATTACTTTACAATAATCAAGAGCCGGATTTTTCGAATTTCGTTGGAACAATTAATTAAATGAATTGAATGGAAAAAAGTTACTTGTTAAAAAAACAATAATAACTCCTAATAATTAAATAATAACTTTTATCCATTTTAAGCCCTCTCTACATACTCTATTCTTCGCTAACGCTCTTTTGGAATAGAAAAGGGTACACTAATGGTAATTAGGAAAGTTTGTTAGAAGTGATCTTATAGCAAGCTTTGTCATCAGGTCGTGAATCCGCTGGCGTACGGAACCAATAAAACGCATATTTTCCTTTCTATAACGCCTCAAGAGAGCCTTGACATATATTTTGAATAACTCTCCTGTTGGGATAAAAGGAGTTCGTTGGCATAGGTATGCTCTCTTCCGCCTATCCCCGAGATTAATTTAGCTTATTTCTATGGGGTCGTCACTTTTAGTCCTTAATAAAACTCACCCACAGGAATCAGTAATTAACGTGATAACAAAAACTTTAATTAGATATAAAGATAATAGAATTAAATTAATATCGCAAATTTTAATTAAATCTGCACTTTATGTTTAAACATATAAGCAATTTTCAATTTTTGACAAAATATCAACTAATAATAACACTGATGATCATATTGGGGGTCATTTTTTTAAATTCCTGTAATATGACCAACGGTTCCGCTGGCGGTCTGACCAAATCAACTGCAGGTGGTATTTCCAATTCAGCTGCAAGCAACAGCCAAACGTTACTTTCTGCAAAATACCAAGATCTTTCCCCTTTCGGAGTAAGTTACGATAAGATTACCCCGAAACAAGCCTCCGGATACAGACTGGTCATCGTTGATCCGAGCAATTATACCAAAAGCGAGGTCCGGGCCCTTAAAGCCACCGGGGCCACTGTGGTGGCTTATCTTTCGGTTGGGGAG
>DASQZL010000195.1:0-3195 GCA_035638715.1 Balneolaceae bacterium | reverse complement strand
CCAGAGTTTCCTGAATCTCCGCTTACGTACTTTACGGTCGCGATATTGATATTGCATCGCTTTTTCGACCGCATTTTTAGCTATGCTGTACACATTTTTTCGCCGGCCCCAATAGCCCTTCGCCTGTTTTAGTATCTTACGTCGACGTCGACGAGACGCCACTTTATTACGTGAACGTGGCATTAGTTATGAGTTTTAGAATTTCTTGTTATGATTTATAAGGAAGCATTTGTTTGACAGACTTCTTGTGCGTGCTGCCAACATAGGTATCTTTGCCAAGATTACGCTTTTTCTTGCTGTTTTTTTTTGTCAGAATGTGACTTTTTCCAGCTTTTTTGCGTTTTATCTTGCCAGAACCCGTGACTTTAAACCGCTTCTTTGCTCCGCTATTTGATTTCATTTTAGGCATAGTCGAATACTTTTTTGAATTTCTTCAAAATTTTAAGTGAGGAAAATATAAGGATTAATAAGTATAGATTAAAACTATTCTTATGAATTACGTATCTATTCCGTTTTCACTTTAACCTGTTTGAAGTGAACAAACCTTATCCCCTAAATTCCAACAAAACGACGTGGGAATTAATTTTTCCCTGTGGGCGAAAGCATCATAATCATGCGCCGGCCTTCCATTGTTGGGTCTGACTCAATTTCGCTTATGTCACTGAGTTCATCAGCCAGATCGAGCAACAAGTCTTTACCACGGTCGGTATAGAGCATGTCTCGTCCGCGAAATTGAACTGTTGCCTTTACCTTGTTCCCATCCTCGAGAAAGCCGCGTGCGTGGCGAGTTTTAAACTCGATGTCATGATCATCAGTATTCGGGCGAAAGCGTAGTTCCTTGACTTGTACCGTATGCTGCTTTTTCTTCGCTGCTTTTTCCTTCTTCTTTTTTTCGTACATATACTTGCCCAAGTCCATGATCTTACAGACTGTAGGGTTGGCATCGGGAGCTACTTCCACGAGATCCATATCATAAGAAGCAGCGATTTCAAGTGCTCGATCAATAGGGACTACTTCATGCCCGTCATCAGGTTTTACAACCCGCACTTTAGATGCTCTGATTTCTTCATTGGCATTCGGGCGATCTTTATTCTTTCTTGGTCTTCGGCGTCTTTGTCTTGCGATAAATTACCTCGTATAAATTTTAGTTAGAATGTTCAGGATTTTTCTTTGTTTCAGTTTCATTTATAATCTTAGAAAGAAATTCAGAAAAATCAAATGTACCGATATCTCCCTCTTTATGGCGTCGGACGGATACGGTATCATCTTCTATTTCATCATCACCTACTATTAACATATAAGGGATCTTGCTCGTTTCAGCATTTCGAATTTTTGCACCGATTTTTTCGCTGCGGTGATCCACGGTTACGCGCAGCCCCTCTTTTTCGAGTCGGTCCGCACATTTAAAGGCATAGTCATTGTGCTGGTCGGCTACTGGAATGATGCATACCTGTGTAGGCGCCAGCCATACCGGAAAATCGCCGGCGAAATGTTCAATCAGGATGCTCATAAAACGCTCTATTGAGCCGAATGATGCATGATGAATGATGACCGGCCTGTGCTTTTGGTTATCAGAGCCCACATAAGTAAGATCAAAGCGCTTGGGCATCACGTAATCGACCTGGATAGTACCCAGCTGCCACTTTCGTCCGATGGCATCACGGATGATGAAATCAATTTTTGGGCCGTAAAAACTGGCTTCACCCCGGCCCGTTGTATAATCGAAATCAAGTTCTTCGGCCACCTCGGTGATTTCGCGTTCAGCACGGTCCCAGAATTCTGCCTTGCCGCCAAATTTTTCTTCGTTATCATCCCGGAATGACAGACGGATATCGACCGGCATTTCAAACGTATCAAAAACAAGCTCGGTCAGATCGATACAATTTTTGATTTCATCTTTAAGCTGTGCGTGCGTGCAATAAATATGCGAATCGTCCTGGGTAAAACCGCGGACACGCGAAAGTCCATTTAATTCACCTGATTGTTCATAGCGATACACACTGCCAAATTCCGCCAGACGCACAGGCAATTCGCGATAGCTGTGCAAGTCGCGGTCGTATATGCGGTGATGATGCGGACAGTTCATGGGTTTAAGCAGGTAGCCCTCATCATCGGTTTCAATCGGATCGTACTGTGAGTCCTGATAGTACGGATAGTGGCCGGAAGTTTCGTACAATTTCAGATTCCCGATGTGTGGTGTGATCACTTCGCGATAGCCACGTTTTTTCTGTTCACTTCGGATGAATTCTTCGAGTTTACGCCGCATAATGGTGCCGTTGGGCAGCCAAACCGGCAGGCCCTGTCCAACCATTTGATCAATCATAAAAATATCCAGCTCGCGGCCCAGCTTTTTATGATCACGTTTTTTGGCCTCTTCAACCCGGTGCAGGTATTGTTCAAGCATTTTTTGTTTCGGAAAACTAATTCCGTAAATGCGCGTGAGTTGTTTACTGTTTTCATTGCCCCGCCAGTAGGCTCCTGCCAAATTTGTTAATTTAACAGCTTTAATTTTGCCCGTATCGGGAATATGCGGGCCGCGGCATAAATCCGTGAAATCACCTTGTGTGTAAAAAGTGATGTCGCCGTCTTCGAGATCCTCAATCAAATCCAGTTTGTAGGGATTATTTTTAGCCTGGTAAAAACTGATAGCCTCGTCTTTGGAGACATGCCTTCGGCTGAATGTTGATTTTTGGCGGGCCTTTTCAATCATTTTTTCCTCGAGCGATTTCAAATCGTCCTTACCAAAATCAGTATCTTCAAAATCGATATCGTAATAAAAGCCCTGTTCAATAGGTGGACCGATACCAAACTTTGCCTCCGGATAAAGCTCTTGGATCGCTTCAGCCAAAACATGAGCCGAAGAATGCCAGAATGTATATTTTCCGTCTTCCGAATCCCACTTGTTTATGGTGATTTCCCCATCTTTATGAATAGGACGGTCGAGATCGCGAATTGTGCCATTCAGGGTGATACTGAGTGCTTCCCGGGCTAATCCTTTTGAAATCGATTTGGCAATTTCGTATCCGGTCGTACCATCTGGATATTCTTTCTGAGTGCCATCCGGGAAAGTAATCGTGATAGATTTATCGCTCATAAATACTCTGTGTTAGTATGTACGGAAATATTTGATAGATGAAAATTGTGCTATTGATAAAAAGTAAGTTATTTACTTCCAATATAAATTTACGGTCACGC
>DASQZL010000194.1:0-36175 GCA_035638715.1 Balneolaceae bacterium | reverse complement strand
ATTTTTCAACTGTACTTTACTGCCATAAAGATTTTTCCAGGTCGGGCCATCCATTTCCGATCCATCTGTAGAATGACAGCTAAAGCAACCATTACTCTGAGCAATTTTATGCCCCTTTGCAGCAGAAATTTTTGGTTGTGACTTTTTTACAGCTTGAGAGTTCGGAGTAACAGGACCGGAAGATACGCCTGTATCACGTATTCCATAGATGAGGAACATCATTGGAATTGTAATAATGGGGACAATTGAATATTTAAGTGATTTCATAATAAATTTTAGGTTTTATTTAAGATTTAGCTTTTTTTATTTGGATGAATAACCGGTGTTAAGCCTTATTTTGGAAAGTAGGTAAACAACCAGATAGGCATTGAGAAAGCTTCTATTGTAAAACTTAATGCGCAATGAATTTTTTTTGATGGCTGAATATTTTTCAAGAACTACAATTTGATTAGTATCCTCGGTATTGAATGGAACATCACTCAGATGATTATGCACCGTATATTTACATAAATTATACAAAAAAACCATGTTTATCCATTGCAAGCAATATTTGAATAAATTCTGCATTCGTTGATAGGAAGAGGATATAGATTGTCTTTTCGTACTGGGAATGCAGATATACTGCATTTTATTAATATTAGCATCTTCTCCAGACTTTATTCGTCTCTTATTCATAAATAGAGAATCATTTAATAAGGTAATCAAAAAAAGCCTGAGGCAACAATAATTTTTTAAAGCAATATCATAAAAATTATTCTAAATTTAGAAGTCTTCACTTTTAACTCAGGGTTCCTTTATAGATCACAAAGAAAAAGAAATAGAGCACGATTGGAAAATATTCCAATCTACTGTGTTGGCATAATTCATTTTTCTTTATTTCTAATTTTTTTCACGTCTTTCGGAGACACCGTAGGAGCGTCATTGCCCCAACTGGTACGCTCATGATTAATAATAGCAGCTACCTGCTGGTCGGTAAGTTGCTGTCCCCAGGCAGGCATGGGTGCCGAGTATTTGGTGCCCTGAATGGATTTTCCATGCAATCCATTCAGCACAATGCGAATGTGTTGAGCCGGATTTTTGGCAGTTACCACCGGATCGCCTGCTAAGGGAGGAAACGAGCCCGGGATTCCCTTCCCATTACTTTGATGACAACTGGCACACTTGCTGGCATAGATCGAAGCCCCGTTAACTTTGTTTTTAGATGCGGTCGTGATTGCAGATTGCTTGTTTTTCTTTTCAGGCGGGGCCGATGTCGATGCCTTCATGCCATTATAATGGCTGTATGTCGGTGTAGCAGCAAATTTCTGCGGTGGATTCCATTGGCGGGTGATATAGTAAGTAGACCAGGCAACAATCACCAGAAGCAACAGCCACGCCCACGTAGGGACCGGGGCCGGCGTCTCCGCCCGCGAAGGTTCCCATAAAGATTCTTTGGCTCCGCCGTAAGCATTAAGCAGGATGGAAACGTTACCGTCAAGTATATCTTGATCTTTCAGTCCTTCTACATCGATTCCGGGCCCGTTCTTGACATCAAAATGAATGATACGTACGCCCTTGTTGCCTGTTGCATCAGAAGCTTCAATTTTTAATGTATGCGGACCATCATCAAGCTGGGTGGTGTCCAGTTCAAAACGAACGGGTGGCTGGTAGGAGATAATGGGTTCTTCACCGCCATCCAGATAAACATTAATATGATTTTTATCTTGTTCACTCATTATTCTGCTTATGATTATTTTCGGATCTAAGGATTTTCCGTTTTATGTGATTTTCTGAATTTTCTCCCGGCCAGAGGAAACCCTTGATCATCAGTATTATGACAAGCAATACGATAAGTGACGCACCGACAAGAATAATATAGTAGAGCGGACCACTGGGTGGCGCGTATTCGCGCCCTTCGCTGGAAGTCGAAAACTGATTGGCTTTCTGTAAAAATGATAGCAATAATAAAAACATTGGAGTATTACTTATCCGATTGAATTTTACCCAGGCTTGTATCCTGTCGAACCTTTTTTACTTTTGCAGCTGTGACGGCTGGGGCGTCATTACCCCAACTGGTACGTTCGTAATTGATGACCGCTGCTACCTGTTGGTCGCTCAGCTGCTTACCCCAGGCGGGCATCACCGATGAGTAGTCTTCTCCCTGAATTTTTTTGCCATGTAGTCCATATAGAACGATACGAATATGTTCTGTGGGATTATTGCTGCTCACCGCAGGAGAACCTGCGAGAGGTGGAAAGGCACCCGGAACGCCCTTGCCATCACTCTGATGACAACTGGCGCATTTATTGGCATAGATCGAGGCGCCGTTTAATTTCTTCTTTGCAGCGTTTGCCATCGAGGTATCGGATGCCGCATTTTGAGATGTTGCCCCCTGGTTGTTCACAGGAGCCTGTTTGAGTGATAGCAGGTATGCAACCAGCGCCTTGGCTCGATGAGTGGGCACGACACTGCCGTTTTTAGGACCGTATCCTTTCGGAATCGGTACTACCGTCGCATTTTTCGGAGGATTTTTTTCAACCTTAAACATCCAGCTGAACGAAGGCATAATCGATTTTTTATTTACCGACCGGGGATTGTAAAGATGCATATATTGCCAGGTTGCACTGGGTTGCCGCTTGCCGATATTACTTAAATCGGGACCGGTGCGCTCGCTTCCGAGCACAGCAGGTGTTTGCTGCCAGATATTCCGCCGGTGAAGCCGGGCATAGTCGCCGGGTGCCGATGGTCGTCCCAGGTTTGCATCCATCTTTATCGGACGTACTTGCTGCGTATGGCAATACTGGCATCCATTATTAATGAATACATGCAATCCTTCACGCTGTAATTTTGTCATCGGTTTACTTGCCGGCAGTGGTTTATTATTATCCTGAACCCACAATGCCGGCATCACCGCAATAAGCAAGCTCAGGATCAGATATCCACTGAACGCAAGGCCAAAAAGCAGTTTATGATCCTCGTGTAAATTAAATTTCATGGTCTTTCTGTTTTATGATTTTGCAACTTTGGTGACTGCCTTCGATGATGTCGGGCGCATTTTCCAGATGTTATAGGCAAAAACGAGGTGAGACAGAAACATCATGGTACCTCCAACCGCTCGCCAGACCCAAAAAGGGGCCATCAGGGTGACCGAATGAATGAAAGGGGCTCCGGCTTTCCAGCTCTGTCCCTGCATAGTGCCTCCTATCATCAAGGGAACGCTGTAAATACCTAAGCCGACGAGTGCAAGCCAAAAATGATTCCCAACTGCAAGTTGTGGGGGTTCATTACCGGTAAGGCGGGGCAAAAGCGCATAGATGCCACCCCAAACCAAGAAAGCCACAAACCCGTACATGCTCATGTGGGAATGAGCAATGGTGAAATTGGTAAAATGCCAGTCTCTTTCCAGTGAACGCAGCGCCTCGGCAGTTCCCTGAAAGGATACGATTGCATAAAATAGGACGCCGACAAGGATGAACGGCAGTGAGTAACTTCGCGTGATAGTACGCCATTTTCCTTTCATAGTCAGCAGGAAGTTGCCGGTTCCGGATGCTACGGGCACGATCATGCCGACGCTGAAAACAATAGCTACCGTTTGAATCCACCATGGAATGGGACTAAATACAAAGTGATGAGACCCGATCAGTGTATAAAAAATCATTTGTGTCCAGAAAGCCAGTACCCCGAGGGAATATGAATAAATGGGGCGGTTAAGGAGTTTGGGCAGGAAGTAGTAGGTCAGTCCCAGCACCATCGGGGTGAACCATTGCCCCACCCCATTGTGCATATAATATCCCTGTATGACCGTTTCACTGATACCGTCACGCTGGTAGCCGGGGAAATACGCTACGCAGAATAGGATGAAAGTCCACATAAAGGCTCCCATTATGTACCAGTTGGAAATGTATATTTCCTTTACCTTTCTGTTTGCGATCGTTTGGTAAAGATTATAGGCTATCAGCAATACTCCCAGAACAAAAGGGGTTATCACGGGCCATATGAACTCGCGATACTCTTGTCCGCCATTACTGATACCATTTAACAGGCATGCCACACCGGCAATGACAGAGAGATTTATAAGGCCAAGGCTGACCCATCCCAGCCGGTAATCATACAGTTCGCGCTGGCTGGTGCGCGGTACAACGTATAAGGCAAGGGCGATCATGGCTTGCGAAAGAAATCCCCAGAAAAGTACATTCGTATGCACGGGACGAATCCGGCCAAAGGAGAGCCAGGGCATACTGTTTGTTTCAGGCCAGATAAATTTTATGCCCATAAACTCACCCACAAGTGTACCGAAAATCAGCCAGAAGGCTGAGACAGCAATAAAAGTGAAGATAAGTTGCACGGTCTCCGGAGATATGTCAATGCGCTCCCCTGCCCGGGCTTTTTCCACCGTGAGCGGCCGGCTGACGGAGCGTACAGCAGATGGATTATTCATATGTAGGTTTCATTTTTTATGTTAATTAGAATTCATAGCAAATTTTACCCGGGATTCATCCCGTAAGTGCCGTATTTGGCATCTCTCGGAAAAATTCCCACAACGAGAATAATTGAAAATTCGAGACCAAGCATAAGTGCAGCGCCTAAGATATGTAATACCTCGAAGGCCGGAGATAAGCTGATATAATATAGACCGGCGCCCAACATTATCTGCAGGATAATGATGATCACCAATCCGGCCGTAATTTTTTGAAGAAAACCGGAATGAGCCTTCTGCCAGGCCAAATAACTCAGTGCGATGCCCGGAAGGAAAATAGCCCATGAGAACGAGCGGTGAATTTCGATCATAGCGCCCATACCTGACAGCCACGATCCGCCGGGTTGCGCAATACCGTCAACCGAAGCGCGAACCTGCGTCCCCAGTATTATTTGTACGAGGGTTACGGCAAAAAGACCAAGGCTTATCCATGATATCCAGCGGTGTGTTCGCTTGTTTTTGAAAGAAATTGACCACTGGTTTTCCTTCGTTTTAAAAATCGCATATATCAGGGCAAGCATGATAACGAGCGCCAAAATCATGTGCGTGGTAATTTGCCACTCTTTTAGTTGTGAATGGACCACTTGCCCGCCCTGCCATCCCTCAATAAGGACCAGTCCAAGAGCAAATATTGAACTATAAAAGACAGCCGGTTCGCGTTTGCGATAACGGAATGACATTACAGCCGTAGCTAAAATAAGTAAGCCGGTTGTTATGCCTGTCAGGCGGTTGACATATTCGGTCCACATTTTAAATAAATTAAACTGGGAGGCATCAAAACGAGCGGGTAAAGTTGCGGCAGATCCCGGTGGAATCCACGATCCGAAGCAACGAGGCCAGTCCGGGCAACCAAGTCCCGCGCCTGATAACCGGACCATTCCGCCCACAAATATCAGGAAGACGGTCGTTCCCAGAGCAGCAATGGCTGTTTTTTGGTAAATATTCAATGACATAATGTTAAATAATAGTAGGTAAAGACACGATTCATCACGTCCCGATTACGAAATATTCGACAATACAGAATTTCAACTCCGATTAAGTTGTGTTCCGTGTTGAAGAGTCCCTCTGGTTATCTGAAAGATGACTCCTCCCAGAAATAGTAAAATGGCCAGTACGTTTCCATAACCTCCTATTTTACGTACACCCGGCCAAAAAGCAATATCCCCAATAATCCGAATTAACAGTAACCAATGTAAAATAATCATCGGTACATAGAAATAAAAATGATATGGAATCCGCCGGCCCGAGAGTGATGGGATAATAACCGGAGCATGAGCAAATATCATACTGAATACGAACCCCAAAAATAACATGTGCAATTGGGCATCATAGAGCATGCCACCAAACGGCAGACCGTACCAGAGGCCAAAAAGTCCGGCCGCTATAAGCCATGCGTAACCTGATAGTAGACAAATTGCGCTGTATCGAGTCCACCCGCTGGTCTTAATGGTACGCCGGGCGATATCATATCTGAATAACCAGAGTGCTTGTGCAATAAGCGCGATGGAAGTAATGGTCCACCCGATGCGGCGATTCAGATAAGTCAGCGCTACGCCTGTAATCCAAAGCATCGAAAGTATCAGAAAAAACTGACGGGCTATTTGGGGCGGGCGCATGATTCGATTTAATTCCAGCCGTTCTGCAAAGATCGTAAGTAATAGAAACCCAGCCCACCAGGCAACGAGGTTGAAAATAGGGTACCCCGCTGCAAGCAGTATATTGCCGGTAAGCAGGCAGACAGCCCCAAAGATCATCATCAAATGGTAGGGTTCCCGCTGCAGACGATATAGAAAAATCATAATAAAAAGCAGAAACAGGGAACCTACTATAAACAAGGAGTTTGCCGCAGTCCTGAAACCGAACAGCAGCACTACCATTGCACCGGCAAATATTACAGGAGCACCAAATGACCACTTTTTCTCCAGGGCTGCAGCTCGTTCGAGTCCAATTAAGGTACCGAGAAACCCATTGATCATGATCGGTCCGTGTGACAGCGGAGAAATGAAATGATGACCGATACCCAGTGATCTAAGACGTACGATACCGGTGTATAGTCCCGCAAGCAGGCCGAGACCTGCAAAAAAAAGAACACTAATAAGCGTAATTTTAGATGGTTTGCCGTCTGTCATAGGTTTTTAACCGTTACAAAATCCGGGATTGAGTACGGGATGAAGAGAATAGTTCTACATCGGGATCTATCATATCAATCGACCATGAGGGTTTCCATACAAGTTTCGTTTGGTAGGCCGATACAGGGTCTATTTTTTCGAGTGCCTCTTCTATCTCTTGTTGCAAATAACGTTGCATCGGACACCCCGGGGTCGTGGCAGTAAATTCGACTGTCATTGCCCCATTCTCCTCAAATATATTATAGACCAAGCCAAGATCCACAATATTAACCCCGATTTCAGGATCGATAACCGATCGAAGCTCCCGGACAATGGCCTGGCGCTTTGCAGATATATTTATCGAAGCTTCCGGTGATGAGGAGTCAGCCGTTCTTTGATCGCCAATTGGGGTTGCTTCACGAACAAAGGGGGCAATCTGGGCCAATAGTGAAGACCAATCTGCCTCGCCATCCTGGAAAACCGTAACTGACCGATCTATTATCCGGATCTCGGTAATATGTCCTGTACTAAAAATTGAAGAAGCCAAATCATTTGTTTTGGCTTCTTCAACACTTTTGTAGACTAATTTTTTCCCCTGAGTCAGTCGGCTGTCGAGCACGAACTGCATGCCATTTGAATTTGACGTGCGTTCTATTTCTGTAATTTTTGGCATAAGAAGAGGATTTTTGGATGTTAAAATTTAGCCTGTTTTACCAATGCGTACTTTCCATATTTCAGGTCCCTCCTGCAAATATTCCCAGCTGAACTTATCTTCGCCGCGCTCTGCTGCCATCTGATATTTTAATGGTTTGGGATCATGATCATTAATAATAACAAATGATTCGCCGGAATTAAGCTCTTCAAAGGTTTCGAAGATAGTGGGGTGTTTCCGTTTGGGTTCAATTTTTCTAACATCGAGTTCTTGTTTCGTTTCGGACATCGTGATATATAATTTACGTTTATGTTTTAGTTTTAATAAAAATGAATTGTGAGTTATTCCTGATTTTCAGGTGTTGTTCATTAGCAAAAAATACACAATCACTGAACAGTTTCCTGAGCGTCGTCCCACGATTCTTTGAGATATTCGCGTTTATGGTCACGTTCTGCCCATTGATCAGCATTTGGCAGAGGATCTTTGGTTCGATTAATAACGCGATCAGCCCATTCTTCGGAGAGCCGGTCGTTCAGTTCTATGTAATCCACCCATTCCATGGGAACTTCGTCATCGGGATAAATCGCTTCGACCGGACACTCGGCAACGCATGCATCGCAGTCAATACATTCGAAAGGATCAATGGCCAGAAAATTCGGGCCTTCCCGAAAGGCATCAACCGGGCAAACGGCCGCACAGTTCGTATATTTGCATTGAATACATGGTTCGGTTACTACGTATGTCATCACTCAAATAATTAAGCATTACTCAATTGTGTCTGCTGAAAAGGTAAAAGAGCTTTGAATCAATTTCAACTATAAAAACGGTATGTACCAATTAAATTGATTTAACGTATAATCCCTTGTATATTGGGAAAGAAATAAAAATTATCACATATTTCGTGAACCATGATTGAAAAGCAAACATTGGAGAAAATAACGCCGGCTGCCACGATTTCTCAAATCACTGCGGCGGATAAGCAGGCCAGTCAGCTATTGGAATCCATTGGTCTTGACATCGCTGCGCATAAGGATGAAACGTTGCAGTCGGTGTGTAAGCAGCACCAGTGGAGTGAGAAGGAAGTTTTGCAGTGGCTCAGGAAAGACAGTACTATAGAGGGGCTGTGTGACAGGGACGAAGAAGCGCATTTGCCCGATTTTGGAAACGACATAAGCCAGTGGTGCTCTTATCTTGAGGAAGAGAAAATGCCGATTATTATGGACCTTCTTGATCAAATTATCACGGTTTTCCCGCGGGTTCGCCAAATCCATGGAAACCAGTATATTCAGTTGAAAAATATTAGCTGGTATTTTTATCAGCTGGAAGACAGACTTGAGAAATATTATGATTTTTTGTTGAAGAAATTTTATCCTGCCGCCATCGAGGCAAATCGTCAAAAAGGGCATGGATCGGCAAACGAAATTGAGCAACTAAGGCAGGGGCTGGATTTTGTAAATAAAAACCATGTTGAAATAAACAGCTTGATGGCTACCATTCGCCGAAAAGGGAACAATTTTGAAAACCCGTGGGGAGCTGACTCAACCTTGCGTATTATGAATCAAAATTTTAAGATGCTTTTCAAAAATATTGAAAAACAGTTCGAAATTGAACAAGACAAAATACTGCCGGGCCTCGTCCAAATAATAAATAATGAATGATGATGACGAACCCATGATATTATTTAAAATCACACTAATTTGAGAAAATCTGACTTTATGATGTTTACGGGCTCAAAGAACAAATTACTTGATCTTATAAAACGACGTGGCCGTCTCACAGTAGATGAGGCAGTGGAGCATATGGAATTAGCAAAAACAACCTTGCGAGAGCATTTTCTTCAGCTGGAGCGGGATGGTTATGTCCAACGCGAATACGTGCGATCCGGACCCGGCCGGCCAAGTCTGCAATATCAGCTTACTCCCAAGGGAAACAGCTTATTTCCTTCTTCTGAGTCTGCACTCATAAGAGATTTGCTCAAGTATCTGAAATCTCACGATAAGGAGGAATCACTCGAAGATTTTTTTAAAGCTTTTTGGGATGAACGTTTGGAAAAAGCTCATCAGCGGATGGATGAATCTTCGCAGGAAAATGAGCAGCAGCGCATAGAAGCATTGATACATATGCTTGAAGAAGAAGGCTTCATGCCGGAGTTCAATATAGATGAAGAAGGTAAAACGCTGACGGTGAAGGAGTGCAATTGTCCGTTTAGTGAGGTTGTCAAAGAAACGCGTTTGCCATGCAAGCTGGAAGCCATGTTTTACAAAAAACTATTTAATGAACAGGCTGAACGTACTACATATATAGCTGATGGAGATTATGCCTGCTCATACGATATTCCTCTCGACGAAAACTCCTGAATAGAGAAGCGCTTGATAAGCCGGTTGCGAACCCACCTGATAATTTACTGAGTAGCTGCTCTACTATGATTTAAAGCGTTAATGTAGATATGCAATAACAACAAAGCCGCACATATGCTGCAGGGTAATGCTAATAGTAAGACCCGTTAAGAAAATGATTTTTTAAATAAAGATATTTTCTTTATTAATATTGCCTTATTTTAAAGAGAAACAAAGATTTATTTTCCCCGCTAAGCAATAAATGTTCTGGAATATTCATTGCATATGACAATGTATTCTGTTATAATTTTTCAAAAAGGGAAAAGATAGCCGCCACAAATCAATATATATTATGAGTCATGTAATCTGGGATCGATTGCAATTCGCATTCACAGTCAGTTTTCATTACCTGTTTCCGCAGCTTACCATGGGCCTGGCGCTGCTAATATTAATTCTAAAATCGCTGGCGTATTGGAAGGATGATGAAAAATATAATACCGCTGCCCGATTTTGGGCAAAAATTTTTGCCGTTAACTTTGTTATTGGCGTCGTTACCGGTATTCCGATGGAATTTCAGTTCGGTACAAACTGGGCGCGATTTTCGAATCTTACCGGTGGCATTATCGGCCAGCCATTGGCGATGGAAGGGATGTTCTCCTTTTTTCTGGAGTCAAGTTTTCTTGGACTGTTTCTTTTCGCTGAAAAGAAATTGGGGCCCAAACTGCACTGGCTGAGTTCCTTCCTGGTGTGGTTGGGATCATGGTTGAGCGGCTTTTTTATTGTGTCCACGAATGCCTGGATGCAACACCCGGTTGGCTATAAGTTGCTGAATAATGGCAAATTTGTACTGAAAAGTTTCTGGGCGCTGATCTTTAATCCCTGGGTGCTGTGGCAATATTTGCATACCATGATTGGCGCAGTTGTTACTGCTTCATTTGTGATGGCGGGTGTAGGTGCTTTTTATCTGCTCAGTGGTAACAAGCATAAAGAATGGGGCCAATTATTTATGCGTTTTGGGGTAATTGCAGGCGTTATTGCAAGTATTTTGATGGTCTTTCCAACGGGTGATCAACAGGCACAAAATGTTGACAAATATCAACCACCAACGATAGCCGCAATGGAGGGCATTTTTAAGACACAGGCGAATGCCCCTATCTTTTTCATCGGGCAGCCCGATATGCAAAAGAAAAAGCTGGATAACCCCCTGTATATTCCGGGCGTGCTAAGTTTCCTTACTTACCATCGTTTTAGTGGTACTATTAAAGGGATGAATGACTTTAAGCAAGAGAATTTGCCTGACAATGTTCCGCTGCTTTATTATACCTATCACATCATGGTAGGGTTGGGAACCATATTTATTACCATCTTACTGATAGCCGTATTTCTGCTTTGGCGCGGTACTTTGTTTAAACATAAATGGATGTTGTGGCTGATAATTCTTGCCGCACCTTTCCCGTTTTTGGCAAATACGGCCGGTTGGATGACGGCCGAGTTGGGGCGGCAGCCGTGGCTTGTTTACGGACTGTTACGGACGTCTGCAGGTGCTTCGCCCAACGTAACAGGCGGTAATACACTGTTCACACTGATCGGGTTTGTCGGAATGTATTTTCTGCTCGGTGTATTGTATCTGGTACTCGAAGGCAGCCTCATACGCAAGGGACCACAAATTCAAAACACTTAAGATTATATTATTATGGCTACACTCTGGCTTGTACTTGTATCATTTATGGTGACCATGTATGTGATATTTGATGGTTTTGATTTGGGAGCCGGTATGGTATACTGGCTTTTTGCCAAAGATGAGCATCAGCGACAGCTTGTCAAAAACAGTATTGGTCCATTCTGGGATGGCAATGAAGTATGGCTGATAGCGGGCGGCGGCGTCCTGTTTTTGTCGTTTCCGCGTGTTTATTCAAGTTCTTTCAGCGGATTTTACCTGCCATTTATAATTTTGCTTTGGCTGCTCATTCTTAGGGGCATTAGTATAGAACTTCGCAACCATGTGGAAAATGTCATCTGGAAAAGCTTGATGGATTTTTGGTTTGGCATGTCGGCTTTTCTGATTGCCCTGTTCCTGGGGGCGGCACTTGGCAATATCGTGCGGGGCGTGAACCTGGGCGGAGTCGTTAACGGTACAGCGCAATATAGTTCAACATACTTTTTTGCAACACTTTGGACCGATTTTGGCCCCTATGGTAATGTTGGCGTCTTAGACTGGTTTACGGTGACAATGGGCGTAACGGCTGTGGTCGTGATCTTTTTTCATGGGGCAGCCTGGATCATCAAAAAAACAGATAGTCCGCTAAATAATCGGCTGCGATCTTTTGGAGCTAAATGGTCTTGGGCAATTCCCGTTCTGGTTCTTATCACCGGATGTATGATGTATTTTGTACGTGCAGGATTTTACAAAAACTATTTTGAGTATATCTATCTTTATATCTTTCCGGCATTAGGACTTTTTGCCAGTGTACTTATTCCCCGTGCCTTTAAAAATGGTGAGGACGGGCATCCCTTTCTTTATACCACTGTCTTTATATTTACGATGCTCATTTCTACCCTTATCGGCATGTATCCGGATTTGTTACCCTCAACGAATAATATGAATCCGGCCCTGACAATTCATAACAGTGCCACAAGCCATTATGGAATGGTTGTCGGGCTTGTATGGTGGTGCATTGCCATGGTGCTGGTGATTATTTATTTTACCTTTATACACCGAATATTTGCCGGAAAAATGAGTGAAGAGACCGTTGAATATTAATTACTGCTGATAAACAGGGTTTGTTAAAGTTTATACCAGCTTTTTAATAAAGTTAAAATATTTAAGAGCAGAAGACCATGGATGATTTAGCGGTCCGGGTTAAACGCATTTATGAAGAGGCTTCCTCATCTGATGGATATCGCGTCTTGGTTGATCGCATCTGGCCTCGCGGGGTATCCAAAGAAGAGGCCAAACTTGATGAGTGGCTGAAAGAAATTGCTCCGTCCACCAAACTTCGCAAATGGTTCAACCACGATCCCGAAAAATTCGAGGAATTCAAAAGACGTTATAAAAAGGAGCTCAGAGACCAAAAAAAGTTGTTGGATCAGCTGGCAGAGAAGGCTGCTGATCAACCGGTAACACTACTTTTTGGTGCCAGGGATGAAAAGCATAATCAAGCGATCGTCCTAAAGGAAGTGCTTGAGGAAAGGCAGGAAGTTTGAACTTCACATTTTTTTATTTTCAAAGATTTTTGGAAAATTTGTCATAAATAAATATTAAAAAGCTATTAACAGTATGAATAAGGGACATATAAAATCGGGCGAAGTTATCGACCTGGAGACGCTCAGGGCTGACATGGATGTTTCGGCGACCCATGCCTTGGTTCGCACTCAAAGTATGGAAGTAATTCGTATGGTCCTGCCAAAAGGTAAGAAAATTGACGAGCATAGTGTTGAAGGCGAAGTTTCAATGCAGTGTCTGGCAGGCGAAGTGCAACTTGAACTTGAAGACGGCATGCGAAGTCTGAAAAGAGACGACTGGCTGTACCTGGAGCAAAATGCCCCTCATGCTTTAACCGCTCTTAAAGACTCCATTTTATTGCTGACTATTTTATTCAAAGAGGGATCTACCGAATCATAGCAGCCTTTTTTTACAATATTTATGTGAGCGGCAGAGTTATGATTTCATACACTGCTTGAGCCAATTAATGGTACGGGCGGGCTGATTGCACCCGGAATTTGGAAATGCCATTCAGAATAAAATGAGCGCCCATAGCCAGGGCGATTCCATCACTGAAAAGCATATATGCCGGCAGGCAACATATGTGGCTAAATACGGCGTTTACCGTAATACGAGTAAGGGCTATAAGGATGATAGATATGGTTATAATAACCTATTTAACGCGACTTTTTGTCTGCGAGGCCAACTCAAATCCCAAATACTACCGTGATGTTGCCCAGTCTTAAAAGCACTGGTACTGCCAATAGTGGGTGTATGAGATGTTCTTTCTGGTTTTCTCAGCTTCAGGGATCTCTTTTTTAGAAATTATGTGATTATTTTAGCTCCAAATTTGCCAAAACAACAGCAATACACAGAAATTCCAACCACTCCATGTGTCATATAAAATTTAATCGAGAGAGAATGGGGAAAGTAATTTCCTGAAAATTACAGGTATGCAAATAAACCGGATTTGACAGAACAATCGCGCCATTTTTTAGTAAAATGTAAAAAAGACAAAGCCTAAAACAGTTATTGGAAATAAAATTTTTGGAGGCATTATTCTCGCCGCCAGGCTTTGCATCTGTGCAATGGAATAAAATTTGATAAACTGCAATTTTGCAAAAACAGAATAGCCTTTTTTTAACCATAAATAGATATCAATTGAAATTAAATGCCCTTTATTGCACTTAAAAGCTATGTTTTTAAAAATATAAGAAAGATAGAAGGGTATTTATTTTTTGGGAACAAGCCTTGCAATATTATTAGTAGCAATAAAAATATTCAATTAAATAAATTAGATTTGTTATGAAAAGATTAGCTTACATATTTTTAGCACTGTTCATTATTTCAGTATCCAAGACCAGGGCTCAATCTGCTACATCCTACCAACTTGCAAAGCAGAGTACGGTTAAAATAAATGGATCATCCAACATTCACGACTGGGATTGCACCGTAAATAAATCCAACATCACTGCTACGTTTGATCCTTCAGCGTTGCAAAACTCATCCGGGAATTTTCTACATGTATTTGACTATTATGCAACCGTTAAAAGTATAAAATGTGGACATGGTAAAATGAATCGTAATACGTATGATGCGCTTAAAGCCAAAAAGGATCCTACGATTATGTTCACCGTAAATAAATCGAAAGTAACCGATGATGCTGGATCGAACTCCTCATTTACCCTCCAGGTAACAGGTGAGCTGACTATTGCCGGCGTTAAAAAAACGGTTTCTTTTCCGGTAAAAGGACAATTAATGGGTAACAAGGACCTGCATTTCACGGGTTCATATAAATTTGATATGACGAATTTTAATGTTACTCCACCCAGCATCATGTTTGGGGCTATTAAGGTGGCCAAACCGGTAACGATTAATTTCAATATAACTTTAGCGCCCACAACGTAGTAGTATAGTATGAAATTGGTAACCCGCAATATTGACTTCTGTTTTCGTCTTTTACTTATGATGATGGTTCTACTCGGGGCCATCATCCCGCTGCGGGTGAATGCCCAGGATAGCGCTGCACTGGGTGCGCTTAAGATTGAACCCGGCGGCAAGGTTTGGATCAAGGGATCGGCCAAAGTGACGGACTACCGTTGCCAGGCTGAAAAGCTTTCGGGCAACGGTATTATTGAAAATACAAAAGAGCCGCAGCAATCGATTCGGGGGCATAGCAAAGTATCCATTATAGTGAGTATCCCCGTGCACGCACTGAAATGCGGAAAAAAACCAATGAACAAGGATATGTATCACGCGCTGAAAGCCAACAAATTTCCCCGCATTAAATATCAATTGTTGAAAGCAGCTCAGGGCGATTCCGCGTCATTAGCTCAAGGTTCATGGATTCCAATAAAAGTTAAGGGAATGCTGGAAATTGCAGGAGTATGGAAGGCTACCACACTGAATGTGCAGGGCAAATTGCTTTCACCGGATCGCTTCAGGGTAAAAGGAACGAAGGATCTAAGTATGAAAACATTCAATGTTAAGCCACCTACGGCATTTTTTGGGCTCATAAAAGCCAGTTCGAAATTAACATTATCATTCAATGTTGTCATACAGATGAAAAACGATAATAAAGATACGAGCTTTCTTTCACATTGACGGTGGCGAGCAGATAACTAATAAATATGTATGCATATTTCATTAAAAACAGAAGCTTTAGAAGGTAGTAGGGGAACCAATTTCGGGAAATCTGAATGCAGACATTTTATGAAAACAAAATGAGGTTCTTTTAGAGAATATTTATTACCTGAAATAAAAAAAGACTGAAGGTGGAATAAGGAACTTAAAATAGAACCTATTTAAACTGACGATTAATTGATCCGCCAATGGCACAAGCAAAAACACAAGAGAAAGGACAGAACAAAAAGACCGAAAATAAGTCCGGTCGCAGTGAGCTTGAAAATATTTCAATTGAGGACCTGAAAAAAAGACTCGATGTTACGGCCAGCGGCTTGTCTACTTCAGAGGTGCAGGAAAGACTGGACCAATATGGACCGAATAAACTGGAGGAACAGAAGGCCAGCAATATTCAAAAGTTTTTATCTTACTTCTGGGGACCCATTCCGTGGATGATTGAAATTGCAGCTATTCTGTCAGCAAGCATCCAGCATTGGCCCGATCTTATTATTATTGCCGTATTGCTTGTCTTTAATGCGATAATAGGTTTTTTGCAGGAATATCAGGCATCAAATGCCATTGAAGAACTCAAAAGTCAACTTGCTGTAAAAGCTCGGGTGCTCAGGGACGGGGAATGGCATCAGACCGAAGCTTCAAGTCTGGTACCGGGTGATATTATCCGCCTGCGTCCGGGTGATATTATTCCAGCCGACATAAAATTAATAAATGGCGATTATCTCAGCGTTGATCAATCGGCTTTGACCGGCGAATCCCTTCCCGTCACGATCGAGAAGGGGGGCGTAGCTTATTCGGGATCAGCCGTAAAACAAGGTGAAATGGTGGCACTGGTAGCGAAAACCGGCTCGGATACATATTTTGCGGAAACCGCCAAGCTGGTATCACAGGAACAGGGACCTTCACATTTTCAAAAGGCAGTATTAAATATTGGCAATTATCTCATAAAAATCAGTTTGGCCCTTGTCGTAATATTGGTTGTTGTACAGCTGATACGCGGGGCTGGTTTCCTGAATATTATCCAGTTTGCATTGATATTGACAGTTGCGTCAATACCGGTGGCAATGCCGGCCGTACTTTCTGTGACGATGGCGGTGGGAGCGAAATTACTATCCAGAAAGAAAACGATTGTCTCCCATCTGGAATCGTTAGAAGAGATGGCAGGTATGGATATTCTTTGTTCAGATAAAACGGGAACCCTTACGCAAAATAAATTGACGATAGATGAACCGGCACTATATGGAGCCTCAGATAAGGAAGAACTTATTCTGGCGGGTGCCCTGGCTTCCAAAGAGGAAAATAATGATGCCATTGATACGGCGGTAATCAAAAGCCTCGGGGATTCATCAGTGTTGAAAAAATATACTCAGAGTGATTTCACCCCTTTTGATCCGGTTCATAAACGCACCGAAGCAGCTATAAAGGGTTCGGAAGGGGATTCTTTTAAGGTAAGCAAAGGAGCACCACAGGTAATACTTGACTTGTGCAAGCCAGATGATAATTTAGCGAATGATGTTAATGAAAAGGTCGATCAATTTGCACAGCGGGGGTATCGCACGCTTGGCGTCGCTCGTTCAGAAAATGGAGAAAATTGGCAATTTCTGGGATTGTTGCCCATGTATGATCCTCCGAGAGAAGATTCAGCGGAAACCATCAAAGAAGCCAGAGAGAATGGTATCAATGTTAAAATGATTACTGGTGATAACCTGGCAATCGCCAAAGAAACCTCCCGTCAATTAAATCTGGGTACCGATATTGAGGTTGCTGAGCATATCTTCGACGAGGAGGGCAAAAAGAAATCTGCTGATGTTTCTATTGAAAAACACGACGGTTTTGCCCAGGTATTTCCTGAGCATAAATATAGCATCGTCACCGCATTTCAGGATGAGGACCATATTGTAGGCATGACCGGCGACGGCGTCAACGATGCACCCGCTTTAAAACAAAGTGATATCGGCATAGCCGTTAGCGGGGCAACCGATGCCGCACGCTCCGCTGCCGATTTAATACTGACCGCTCCCGGGCTGTCGGTTATTATTGAAGGCATTAAGGAAGCAAGACGCATTTTTGAGCGAATGAACAGCTATGTTATATATCGTATCGTTGAAACGATTCGCATCATGTTCTTTATGGTGCTCTCCATGCTTGTTTTTAATTTCTATCCAATTACTGCCGTCATGATTATCCTTTTGGCGTTGCTTAATGACTTGCCGATTATGGCTATTGCAGACGACCGAACCTGGCTGGATCCGGCACCAGTGCGTTGGGATATGCGTCGGGTATTGACGGTCTCAACGGTCTTGGGATTCGTCGGTATTGTTGAATCGTTTGGACTATTGTTGATATTAAAAGAATATTTTCATCTGGATACCCCAGTTATACAGTCTCTGATTTTTTATAAACTGGTCGTTGCCGGACATTTAACGCTCTTTGTAACACGTACAAAAAGGCCATTTTTTACGAAGCCGTACCCATCAGTACTATTATTTATAGCAATTATATCAACACCGATTCTTGCCGGACTGATGGTGGGATACGGGCTTTTTATGCATGCTGTGGCGTTATCATCTATTGGCTATGTGATATTATATTGCATTGTCTGGATGCTCATTGAAGACGGAACTAAATTGTTGGTTTATAAGTACTTGGCAAGCGATTATGGATCTGTGGAAGAAACCGTGAGGTATTAACTTATTTACATACTATGATACTTTATTTAAAATGAAATATTTATATATTATTATTTATGGAAAACAGCCATAATTCATTGATATAAATAAGTTTATTTAAATACTATTAGCGCCTGGAGAGGATTTCATTCCGGCAGTATTACCGGGATGTTCGTTGAATGACCCGAATAGCGGGGATCTTAACTGATCAGGTATGTAACCGGCTGATTGGGCAACTCTGCTGTGTTTTTGAGAACTCGTATCTACAGTTGGCAGCATGCCTCTCACAAAAGATTTTGGAAGACGTCATGTGCTGTTATGCGGGCTTAAGGCCTGTTTATCACTGCTCTAAATTATTATAAAATTTCAAAGTGTAGGAGGGATGAAATGATGGGTAAGTTTAGAAGAGATAAGCCTTGCAGTCCTGATGCAGTCTTTCATGTGAAGGAAGCTTTGAAAACCCCAAAATGACATAAATGGGTGGTTTTTTCAAAGCCCTCGTGAAAAAATAATGATATTTGTGTCAAAATTACATTGGCGGAATGCGAATTCTCGACATAACTCATTGATACTATTGAATTATGATAAGGCTTAAGAAAATATTGGTACCTACCGATTTATCAGAAAATGCCGCGATGGCTTACCAGCCTGCTCAGCAAATTGCCAGCTATTTTGGGGCAACGGTAGATTTTATACATGTGATTCCCACATCGCATTATTTTAGTGAAAAAATGGAAACTATTGATTTGCCTTTAAACCGGGCAAAATATCTGTATTCACGTATTCATCAGCAGTCTTCTTCGGAATTGAATGAATTGATGGACAATTTTTTAGATGATAAAAGTAAAGGCGATGTCATTGTTAAAGTTGCCCCAAAGCCAGAAAAAATGGTTCTGGAACATGCCACCAGGATGGGATATGATATGATTATAATGGGCGAAAAAGGGCAGCAGGATTCTAATTTTTTTCGCGGCAGTATTACGGAAAGGGTGATGCGTTTCGCAGAAATACCGGTTCTGGTCACCAATACTTCAAATTTTAATAACGTGAAGAATATATTAACCCCTACCGATGGGTCCAAGGCCTCTTTGGAAATCATGTTACCGGCCATCTCTTTAGCTTTGGCCTTTGATGCATCAATCACCATGTTGTATGTAGTAGCTTTGCAATGGGGCCCCGTTCGGGGATCGCTTCAATCTTCAGCCGACAAAATGGTGCGGAATAATATTTTAGCTTTACTAAAAGATCTTTTTGAACATTCGGATGACAATATTGAGCTACAAAAGGGAGAGGGATTTGAAAGTCAAATAATTTATAAACACGGAACTACAAAACTTATTCTAAATTTAAAAGCTATTGTAGAGGAAGGAATTTCAAAGACAGATTCTATAGTAAAATATGCTGCAAAACATGCGGATCTGATTGCAATGACTACACATGGACGCAGCGGGATGGCTCATTTTTTCATCGGTTCCATTACTGAAATGGTTTCGAGAAGAACAGGAATACCAACACTTACACTCAAAACTGATTTTTAGTAGTACTTAATATTTGACAAATAACTCGCTGAATAATGATACAAAACAACTTTAACTTAGGAACAGAAAGATGATTAACATAAAAAATATTTTAATCCCCACCGATTTTTCAGAAAATGCAGCCCGGGCTTACGCACCTGCTCAACAATTAGCAAAGCATTACGATGCGAAAATTGATGTTATTCATATTATTCCGACGCTCCGATACTTTAATGACGATTTGGATACGCTCAATTTTTATCCGGAAATAGAGGAGGATCTGTATTCTCGCTTTCATAAAAAAACATCCGGTAAAATGGAAAGGCTTATGAGCGAACATTTTAATACGGAATTAAGAGGGACCGGTATTATCGAGATTGCACCCAAACCGGCAAAAACCATTACAACTTATGCAGCGGATAATAATTACGATTTAATTATGATGGCTGCAACGGGAAAAGACGAAGCAAACACAGTTCGGGGCGATATCACGGAAAAAGTTATGCGCTATTCCAAAGTACCGGTCCTGTCTGCTGATCACTCAACATTCGAGAAAATAGATCGGATAATGGTTCCTACCGACGGATCCCTTGATTCTTTGCAGGCATTATCTTGGGCTGTGTCTCTTGCGGTAAAGTACAACGCTTCAATCCGGCTGTTTTATGTCCTGGAGGCCAAAGGCTTGTTAGAAAATGAAGGACTGAAGAATGAAGCATTTATTTCGGATTTTGAAAATGTGTATGAACGAATTTATGACATAGTCGAAAATTTTGTCAGGAGCTCACCAAACGAAGGTATTCGTTTGAAGAAGGAAACGCATGAAAAGGGGAAATTTATTTATGGGAAAGCTGATAATGCCGTGGCTATAGACATGGATGTTACGATTAAGGAAGGTGTTTCAGCTCATCAGGCTATTACCAAATATGCTCCCGAACATGCGGATATCGTTGTTATGGCGGCCCGGGGCCTGAGTGGAATAAATAGACTATTGCTGGGTTCCACAACCGAAAAGGTCGTCCGCCATTTGGAACTCCCGATTTTGACGATTAAAAATAAACAGGACTGAAAGGTTTGTCAGTTGAAAAATAAGAGGATTAAAGGATGAACCTATTGAATGCAGAAGAAAATTATACAACGGCCGAAAAGGCTGTAAAACTTATTAATTCCGGTGATCGTGTCTTTATTCACAGTGTGGCGGCTGCTCCATCCCTGCTCATTGAGGCTATGGTGGAACGGGCGCCGGAACTGAGTGATATTGAAATAATTCAACTCCATACGGAAGGTGAAGCTCCGTATGCCCGGCCGGAATACAGTGACACGTTTCGCACCAATGCTATTTTTGTCGGGCAAAATATTCGGGAGGCAGCAAATGGAGGAAGTGCAGAGTATCTTCCTGTTTTTCTAAGTGAAGTTCCCGATCTGTTTTATAATGACATTTTACCGCTCGATGTAGCTCTGATGCAGGTATCTCCACCCGATAAACATGGATTCTGCTCGCTGGGTGTATCGGTAGATGCAAGCCGTGCCGCCGTGGAATCAGCCAGTAAAGCTATTGCATTAGTTAATCCCAATATGCCACGTACTCACGGCGATGGCATCTTTCATCTCAGCCGTTTTGATGCTTTAGTTAAAACGGATACTCCTTTGCCTGAAGTTCTGGTCTCTGAACCCGATGAAGTGGAAATGCAGATCGGCAGAAATTGTGCCGAATTAATAGAAGACGGAGCAACCCTGCAAATGGGAATCGGCGCCATCCCCAATGCAGTATTGCGCTCTCTGGAGCATCATAAAGATCTGGGCATTCATACGGAAATGTTTAGCGACGGATTGATTAATTTGGTTGAAAAAGGCGTTGTTAACGGCAGAAAAAAACGGACGCATCCCGAAAAAATAGTTAGTAGTTTTGTGATGGGCAGCCGGAAAGTGTATGATTTTATGGATGATAATCCTTCAGTTGCTATGTTAGACATTGCCTATGTAAATAACACCGCAGTGATTCGGAAAAATCCGAGGGTCACGGCTATTAACAGCGCCATAGAGGTGGATCTCACCGGACAGGTTTGTGCCGATTCTATTGGAACCTATCATTATTCGGGCGTGGGCGGGCAAATGGATTTTATCCGGGGGGCTTCACTCAGCGAAGGGGGGAAACCAATAATTGCATTAACTTCGACAATAAGTCAGGGAGAAAGCAAAATTGTTCCTTTTTTAAAACAGGGGGCCGGAGTAGTCACCACACGAGCCCATGTACACTATATTGTTACCGAATATGGTGTGGCGAATCTGTATGGTAAAAATCTTCATCAACGTGCGCAGGCGCTTACAAAGATTGCTCATCCCAACCATCGTGAAAAATTGGAAAAAGCCACGCGCCGCCGTTTTGGAGTGAAATGATGTAGCACCCAAAAATGAAAAGCCTTTATGCCGGGCAGCGAAAAAAATGTTCTACAGAGTTGCCTCAAATTTATGTTTGACAGGATGTTGCGAAGCCCATTAAAAGTTAATCTGAAATATCCATGCGTTCCATTTTGCGGTATAGGGTTGAGGGATCAATCCCCAGCAGGCGGGCGGCTTTCGATTTATTACCATCGGTTCGCTTTAGTATGCTCAGTATGTGATGCTTTTCGAACGCCTGTACCGCATTATCAAGCGAATCAGAATCGACCAGCGTCTCTTCTTCGGATGAGCGAATACTTTCCGGGAGGTCTCCCGGCTTTATAAACGGCCCATCGCCCAACAGGACGGCTCGTTCAATCACATTTTCCAACTCCCGTACATTGCCTTCCCAGTCATACGAAAGAAAAGCGCTCATCGCCTCACTGCTGATGCCCTGTACCGGACGGTTCAGCTCACGGCTGTATTTCTCTACAAAATGATGGGCCAACAATGGCACATCCTCCTTGCGTTCTGAAAGTGGCGGCAATGGAATCTCCACAACATTCAATCGGTAGAATAGATCTTCACGAAATCGATCCTCTTCAACCTCTTTATGCAGATCCTTATTGGTTGCCGCAATAATGCGCGTATCAAAATTAATGGTTTCATTGCCACCAACCGGTTTTACCTCCCGTTCCTGAAGTACACGCAGTAAACTTACCTGCAGATTTAATGGAATTTCACCGACTTCATCCAAAAAAACCGTTCCCTTGTTGGCCGCAACGAAAACCCCGTCTTTTTCTGAGGTTGCTCCGGTAAATGCTCCTTTTTTATGACCAAATAGTTCAGATTCAACCAGATCTTTTGGAATAGCGCCACAATTGATGGCTATAAAAGGCTGCTCGCTGCGATCGCTGCTGGCGTGAATCGCCCGGGCAACCAGCTCCTTACCCGTTCCGCTGGCACCGGTGACAAGGACGTTGCTCGTTGCCTGACTGACGCGCTCAATCATCCGGAAAACTTCTTTCATGGGCGCACTTTCACCAATAATGTGATTGAAGTTATATTCCTGATCGATTTGCTCGCGTAAATATCGGTTTTCCTGGATCAATCTTTTATGTTCCAGCAGATTTTTGATTCGGATGATGACTTCATCGAAATCCAATGGTTTCAGAATGTAATCAGCGGCTCCCTTGCGAAGTGCCTGAATAGCGGTATCAACGGTGGCATGAGCGGTAATGATGATAGGCAGTGTTTCGGGGGAGTACTGCAAACATTGATTCATCACCTCAATACCATCAGCCCCGGGCATTTTAAGGTCGGTGATTAAGATATCAAAATCATGGTCTTTAAGTACTTCAATGGCAGCCGTGCCATTGGGAGCCGTAGCGCACTGATAGCCTTCGTCGCGCAGTACAAGCGAAAGGGAGTTGCGAATCTCCTCTTCATCGTCTGCAATTAATATGGATCCAATCATTGCTGTTAGTTTTTCTTTGGTAATTTTATCGTAAAGGTTGTTCCCTCTCCATAAGTGGAATTTGCACGAATTGTTCCGCCCATTTTATTAATGATCCCATGGGTGACCGATAATCCCAGTCCGGTTCCGCTGCCGACTTCTTTTGTAGTAAAGAATGGTTCAAAAATATGTGGCATATGTTCCTCCTTGATCCCTTTGCCAACGTCTTCGATAGAAATTTTAATATTGCGCTTTTCTTCCCATGAAGAAATTATGACCCGGCGATCCTTTTTCTTGACATCTTCCATGGCATCAACGGCATTAAGCAAAAGATTGACCATAACCTGATTAAAATAATCGGGTACGCCCTCGGTTTTCGGAAGCGAAGCAGTCAAATCAAGTTGAAAATCAACATCGCGGCAGCGGGCATCATGCTTTAGCAGGCCAACGGAATTATTTATAATTTCATTAACCTGCATCATCTCTTTCTGATTACTCGAAGGACGGGAAAAATCAACTAAATCCCGAACAATATTTGTAATACGCTGGATGTGGTTGTGCACTCTGCTAAGCTGTTCTTGTATAAATTCATCACTGGTCTTGCGTTGACAAACCTGTACAAGCGATGAAATAGAAGTGAGCGGGTTGCCAACTTCATGGGCCACGCCGGCCGCCATATGCCCCAGTGTGGCCAACCGTTCGGAATGTTGGATTTGCTCTTCCTTCATTTTTAGATCAGTTAGGTCGCGAAGTATTTTTGACCGACCAATGATTTCACCTTTTTCATTTCGAATCAGCGATTCGGTTAGCGAGACCAGAACCTTGCTGCCGTCTTTATGTAATCGCTCGGTTTCATAATTAGTCACATCACCAACTTTATGCAGGCCTGTTTCTATACATTTTAACTCTCCCATTTCCAACAGCTCCTGAGGAATGATTTTTTCGACAGATTCCCCAACCATCTCATCGGATTTCCATCCCAAAATATTTTCAGCTCCCCGGTTCCAGGAGGTGATGGTACCGTCGATATCGAGGGTAATAATAGCATCAGCCGAGTGTGTTACGATATCGCGGTAATAGCCTTCGGTTGTCTCCAGCTTCTCCTGATAAATTTCGCGATAATTATAAACGGTCCACGCTGACCAGAGCATGAGAAACAAAGATAAAACAAGCCCCCTGCTGAAATGAAGCCAGCGCAGGTTTTCATTGGATAAGTCTGCAAAAAACGAAGCTTGAATAATTTCAAAAGCACCAAAAAGTACACCGAAAATTAAAAGCGTACTAAAGATAAGATATCCTATGCGGACGTGTTTAAAAAAGCGAAGAATTTCATCTTTCATAATTAGTAGTGTCCCTTGTCAAGCTCATCTTTAACTATTTATTTAAGTTGAGCAAGTTATACGTTGATATCTATTTTTGCTCATAGTCACTGGAAATGTGGGACTACCCTTTCAAAAGTGACTATATACTAAATGCAAGAACGAAAAGTAAGATACAATATTCAGGAAAAAATCTGCAATTAAGTATTGAACGGATTTTATCAGGAAAATTATGCTGTTTTAAGATTGTCGCATTAATCAAGAAATGAAGGGTTAAGACCAACCTTCACTGAGGATGTGGCAAACCAAGCAACTCATCACTGCCAAGGGCACACCAACAGGTGAATCTCGACCGCCGGTATTTCTTTGCCTCCAGGAAGCCGGCGATACCCTCAAATGTCAAAATTCGGTTTTTCAGAAACTTTCTGTATTAAGTTTTGATTGCCTGTCAGAATAATTCTTGTTATAAACTGATATTGTTGATGTGTTAAAAATTTTATTAATGAGTAGCCGATATACCATCCAACTACAACGAATAATTAAATTTAAATTTCTCCCTCAAAAGGTGTTTCTTCGTCCGGGACAGGCTCTTTCAAATGAGCCTGAACTTTTTCGGCCGGCAACCGGTACTTCATGGCAATCCATGTAATTAAGGCCGCAAATACTGCGAAGACGAGCACGCCCCATCCAACCCCAATGACACCTAAATTTCCTGCGTGTTTACCCACTTTGGGATAAGAGCCGAGCCAGCTGAATAGCGTCATGCCAATTAGCCAAAACACAACCCACATCCCGGAACGGAATTCCATGTCAGGGTTTTCATCCTTGCGGACGGCTTCGTGAATAATCAGCACGACATAGCCGATCAAGACTCCAATCATCATTTTCCAAACAGTAGGCCAGCCTGCCCAGTACACAATTAAATTTGCAGCAAGAAATCCAAAGTAGGCAAATATCTCGATGTAAGGCAACCGGAATGGCCGCTCTTTTTGGGGAATCTGGCGTCGCATAGCGAGCATGGCCAACGGTCCTGATCCAAATGATAATACCGTTGCGGAGGTCACAAATCCGACAATTTTCTGCCAGCCGGGGAATGGCAGAAAAAAGATGCATCCGGCGAAGAACGTCAGGATTACACTTACCCAGGGCACTCCTTTACTATTCACTTTTGTGAGAGTACCGGGTGCATTTTTATTACGTCCCATCGCGTAAGAGATGCGCGACGTCACTGCGGTATAAATTAAAGCAGTGTCTGCCGGCGAAATAAAAGCATCGATATAAAGCAGCACGGCCAGCCATGTCAATCCCATAAAACCAGCGATAGCCGCGAGTGGACCATAAGTGGCAGCTACATCATTCAATTCACCGGTAAAACTATGGCCAATGTTGGCCCATCCGTGAGCAAGAGCATCCTTGGGCAAGCCGGCAATAAAGGCCACCTGGAGCGCAATATAGAGAATGGCTGTGATAAGGACAGATCCGATAATGGCTATAGGTACATATTTTTGGGGGTTGTCGGTTTCTCCGGCCAGATTCACACCCTGCCGAAATCCCAGGAATGAAAACACGATACCTGCGGTGGCAATAGCCGATAAGACGCCTTCCCAGCCATTGGGAAAAAAGCCGCCGGCAGATTGATCAGTGAAATGTCCGCTGTGAAATACAGTGACCATAAAAGCGACGATAACCACAATCACGATGCCAATTTTCCACCAAACCAGTGCATTATTCAATCTTGCAAACCATTGAATACCAACGACATTGATGAGGCTGAATAATGCCATCAAACCGATCGCTACACCGAAACCGGGTGCGGTGAGAACCGCTTGCCCATTGACAGTATGTTCAAGCCAGGGAATGTAATTGGTTGAATACTGCAGGGCAGCCAGGACCTCGATGGCTGTTGTTGAAGCAGCGGCCAACCAGGTGATCCAGCCAAAGGTATAACTGGCAAAAGAGCCAAATGCAAAGTGTGGAAACCGAACGACTCCGCCTGAGACGGGAAACATAGTGCCCAATTCGGCGTAACTCAATGCAATGAAGGTGATCATCACTCCGCCCAAAGCCCACGCAATAATCGAGGCCGGTCCTGCGATTTCTGCAGCTGTGAGTGCACCGAAAAGCCATCCCGAACCAATAATAGATCCAATTGCGGCGAAAAGTAAACCAATAATTCCTATATCACGATGAAGACGATAATCATCAGAACCGCCCGGAGCGTTAGAGCTATTTGACATGCTTTTTATTTTTAATTGCTAATTAACTATTCAAAATATAATCAGCGTTGAGGACCACTTGATCTTAAATTTTAACAAAAATTTCAACGCCTTTTAAATAAATAAAAATGAAAATATAGTACAAATAGATGCCTAAAATACACTTTTTTATTCAAATATCTAAGCTAAAATGTCTTGTCTTACCATAAATTATCCTTAAGAATTATAGACTAAAAAACACCAGAGGAAAAAACCAGCCCATTCATTTTTCTTTTTATATTTCATATAAAGCCTATTAAATTATCCATTTGACTCTGACTTCATTGACCCCATGAACCAAAGCATTTATGAACACATATAAGATTATAAATAAAGTTGTTTTCTCCAATTTATTTCGACCCTTTCGAAAAAAAAACATCTTTTATCTGCGCTACTTTTTATTGGGCGTACTCATACTCAGTGGCGCTGCGTCTATTGCCCGCGGACAGGCGGAGGTAATGCCCTGGGGCAATTTGCGGGGGATCCGAATTGATGGACAGTTAATGAAGTTTGAGACAAGCCTGCGGGTCGTGGGAGACAGTGGCTCAACTATCGCACAGACGGCCAAGGAGAGACAAACTCCCAGCTATACGAAAAATGGCAACAAGCAAATTATTAAGACTCGCCTGGATTCAATAAAAATGGAAGAAGTTGTTAAGTCAAAAAATATGCATACTGCCCGGGTTGTTTTGCGGTTTACGGCTGATACGACCGACACCAGTGCAAAGGGAGCCTATTTTTGTATCAACCTGCCGGGATCCCGTTATAGCGGGGGAATGGCAAAACTTGTTCGTCCGGAAAAAAGGCAACAATCAATGGTAAGTTTAAAACCAAAGCAACCAAACGGCAAAAATGAGTATCTTCGTACACGCGCGGATGGTATTCTTTTTGTCTCTCCCGACCGCCGGCTCCGGGTTACTTTCAATGAACCGATCAGCGTTTTAGTGAAGGATGATCGAAGCAGGAACAAAAATATAGAGGTTTACTTGAAAGTTTTGCCGGGAAATATTCAAAAGGGGAATACAGCCAAAAAAATATTCACGCTGAAGGCTTCCGGCAAGGTCGACAGGCGCCCGATAAAGTTAAGGTTGAACACATCGAAGCCCGGTCGCACGTTTGACGGCATCGGTGGGAATTTTCGTCTTCAGAATCCCAAATTAGACCCGGAGGTGATCAAATATAATCTGAATAATCTGCGCGTGGCCTGGGGTCGGGTGGAATTGCCCTGGCGGTCCTGGCAGCCGCAGGAAAAAATGGATCCCATAAAAGCGGCAAAGAGCGGAAAGCTCAATCCCAAAGTTAAGGCAGCGATGAAGATGGCTCAAAAGCTGAGTCAACGAGGAATTCCGCTTATCTTATCGGTCTGGTATCCGCCAAAATGGGCAGTGAAAGGCCATCTTCACCGCCATCCGGTTAACGGGGTTTGGGGAAATGCGCTTGATTCTTCCAAAACGAATGAAATTTACAAGTCGATCACAGAATATATTCGTTATCTTAAAAATCATTATGGCGTCAAAATTAAGATGTTCTCATTTAACGAATCGAATCTCGGCATCAATGTACGCCAGACGCCACGAGAGCACGACCGGTTGATCAAGGGGCTGGGTGCTTATTTTGCTGCGCACGGCTTGTCAACCAAACTGCTGCTGGGTGATACTTCTGATGCCAATGGATATAATTTTATTATTCCTGCTATGAACGATCCGGCGGCGTGTAAATACATCGGCGCGGTTGATTTCCACTCGTGGCGCGGCTGGGCCGATTCAACCCTTGCCAAATGGGCACATGCGGCAAAAAAAATAAACCGGCCGCTTATTGTGGGGGAGGGAAGTATTAATGCCGCGGCCTGGCATTATCCACAGGTTTTCCTGGAATCGCGGTACGCGCGGAATGAAATTAATTTGTATGTGAAGATTCTCTCCATGTGCCAACCGGAATCGATTTTACAGTGGCAGCTGACCTCAGATTATGCAGATATGGCGGGCGGCGGCATCTGGGGAAACGACTCGATACCACTTCACCCCACGCAGCGGTTCTGGGACCTTAAACAGCTGGGATCCACGCCCAAAGGACTGCATTTTATGCCCATTCATTCTAATCGTTCAAATGTCACCGCTGCCGCTCTGGGCAATAATAAGGATGATATTTATGCTATTCACCTGGTGAATAACGGTGCCACCCGAAAAGTAAAACTTGTCGGTTTGCCCAGGAGTGTTCATCGTCTTCAGATTTATGTAACCGACGCTCACAAAAATATGAAGAAGCGTAAACCGGTGAAGGTTAAAAACGGAGACGCAACCTTCATACTTCGTGCCACAAGTTTTACATCCCTGATGAATAAGCAGTGAGAACTGAAAATACCCTTTGAAGAATTATTATGTGTCAAAACGAGATAGACAGGCCGGCCCGCCAGTTACGGCCGGGGGCAGGCTCGTAATACTTATCGCCGTAGGCACCTACCACAACCGAGCCATTATATTGTTTGTCAAAAATGTTGTTTAAATTGATGAACGGCGTGATACTCGCCCCGGAGTTGGGAAAAGTATATTGATAACTGATTTTTGCGCCGAATGTCCAGTAAGCATCATTCGACGCAGAATTAATATCGTTCGCAGGGTAAGAACTTACAAATTTATTTTGCAACTGGAACCAAAATGAACCGGGCGACCACGTGAGCCGGGTATTAAGCCGGTGCCTCGGGATGCCCGGCACTTGTTTGCCCTTCAGCGATAGGCTGTCCAGCGTTTGACCTTTGCGAAATTGGGCATAGATAAAATTATAGGTGGTATTTAGCTGCAGCTGTGGTACAAGACGAATCGAAGTGCTGAATTCAAGACCGGAATGCCGGGTCTCCCCCTCATTGCGATAATATTCCGCTCCGTTTGGTTTCAGCTGGTAGGGAAAAAGAAGACCGTGAATCCACATGCGGTACAGGGCGATATCAAAGCTCCAGCGGTTATCAAAAAGATGTACATGGCTGCCGGCTTCCAGCCCCAGCGTGTGTTCAGGACCCAGATTCGGGTTGAACCCATTGCCGCCCCCGGGGCGATTGGTTAGTTCCGTGGTCGTGGGCGCCTGAAAAGAGGTACTCAGATTGGCATAAAATTTTGCAACATTGGGATGGTAGCTGATGCCAATGCTCGGGCTCAACGCATGAAAGGTGCGTTGGCCGGCATTGGCCGTATTTTGGGCATTGGTCTCAAAAGTGAGCCAGTCGTACCGCAGACCACCTTTAAATTTCATTTTGTTCCACTGGTAGGTGCTGTTTAAAAAAACTGCCTTATTTCGGACTTTTTCAGTTTCGTTGACGTTTGTGGCGCCTCGGTTTCCGTTATTGTTTGCATACTCACGGCGTTTGTCGTGCTGTGTTTTCAGTGCCACACCCCCTTTGATCTGGAAATGGTGAATTTTTTTCTGCAGCGTGCCGCGAAATCCGCCGGCCAGACGATTCACACTGATGATGGCAAAGGGCAGCGGATTGGTCAGGTCGCGGAAAATTCCGTAGCCGGTCAGCGTTACCAGTCCGGCAGAAGTATGTCGATAATAATTGAGTCCCAGCTGTCCCTGTTTTACCTGCTTACCCGATTTATCTTGTACGTAATAGGTGTTGGCCTGCCGCGGATTGGCGGCAACCTGCGCGGCCGTCAGCGAACTGGGATTCTCGGCCTTGGGCATTGAAAAATACGCGCCGGTATATTCAAGGTGGCTTTTATTTGAAATTTTATAAGAGCCCTGCACACCGGTCCGGAACAGTCTTGAAGCGCTGTAATTACGGTACCCGTTATCTTTTTGGTATGAAGCGTATGCACTTGTTTTATCACGTCCGAATTGTTGGTGATACTGGACGAGTCCTTTTGCCAGACCGTATGAACCACCGAAAAGGCGAAGGCGGAAATTTTTATTCTGCGAGTAATCTGGTTTGGTGGATAAATATACTACGCCGCCACTGCTGTTGCCCCAGTAGGTTGATGCGGGCCCGCGAATCACTTCAATTCGTTTTATGGCATCCGGATCAACAATATTCAATACGGACTGACCGTCAGCAATAGTCAGTGGGATGTCATTCAAGATGACTTGTACGCCCCGTACGCCAAATGAGGCTCGCCAGCCTACGCCGCGAATTTGCAGGCGTTCGCCCAGAGCAGCGATATGACGGTTGCTTACCCAGACGCCCGGCAGCTGTCCCGTAATAGCATTCAGCGAAACAGCGGCATCTCCCGACATTTCTTTTGGTGATCGAGAATGCAGACTAAGTGAAAGGGGCGCCTCTGTAGAACTGATTTTGGAATACGTACTGCTGACGACAATTTCTTTCATTTTTAGCCGCAGCGTGTCGGGTACATTTTGACCGTTTATTTTGTTTACCGTAAATAAAAATAGTGTAATGAAGAGAAGATAGAAGCAATTTTTTTTAGCTATTCGCATAAAAGCTTTATAAGAATTATTAGCTTTTTACTCCGTATTTAAACAGTTATAAAATTCGAATGAACATCAGTTTTTAGGCAATATCATCAATAAGCCGGGCCGGAGAATAATAAAATTTAGCGGCAATTGCATATTTTAGCCCTTCAGCGGCAATGTATTCAATAGCATAAATATTTCTGAAAGCACCTCATTTTTCAGGCGGTGAATTTTAAATAATCAAACTTCAAAAGTCGGGGAAATCTCTGAAGTGAAATGAAGAAAAATTGTCTATCGATTATAAAAAACTATAGCCGAATATAAGATCCGGTATTTATGATTTAAAATGATTGCAGCAAGGGTTATTATTTGTCATGCCGGAAGCCTCCTGTGAAACTGTCAAAAGCTCCAAATCATGGGGATAAAGATTGTTGCTAAAATCCAAAATAGAATATTTAACGGCAGGCCAACTTTTGTGAAATCACTGAATTTATATTGCCCCGGACCATAAACCAGGGTGTTGGCGTGATGTCCGAACGGGGTGATGAACGTCAGACAGGCCGCATAGCTTACCGCCAGAACAAGTGGAGCAGCATTTACATGTATCTGATTTGCTATCTGAAAAGCAATCGGGGCCAGCAGGGCGACCGATGCATTTACTGAGATGATGGCGGTTAGCAGCATTGTAAGCAGGTAAAGTCCGGACAAAATAGCGGTAGGCCCAAAACTATGCAGAAGATCAATCAGGGAGCCAGCCAAAAGATGCGCAGCCCCGGTTTTATCCATCGCGATGCCCAGTGGTAACACGCCAACCAGCAGCATGATGACCTTCCAGTTGATCGCATTGTAGGCCTCTTCGGCCGTCAGGCAACCGGTAAGAATCATCAGGACGACCCCGGCTGGTGCCGTAACTACGATGGGCGCTAAATTCATTGCGGCGATGCCTACGACACCGGCTAATATGGTAAGCGCAATATATATTTTGTCGGTCCTCGGACGCATGATATCCACTTCGGAAGCAATCACGAAACTTGGATCATTATTAATATCGCGAAGGCGATCAGTGCTAAGACTTAGTAATAAAGTATCGCCGCCTGCAATTTTTACTTTGCTGATATCCTCCTGCTGTAACTCGCCATGATGGCGAATGGCCAGCGGAATCGCTCCGAATCGCTCATAAAAATCAATTTCGCCCAGCGCTCTTCCCTCCAGGGTCGATTCAGGGGCTACGGCAGCTTCAACGAGCGTGTCGCGGCCGTGTTTCAGATCGACGTCTCCCCATCTGGAACCCGGCACGAGCGACAGGTCTTCTCTGCGAAGCAGTTTGTCTATTTCGGAGGCGCTGCCTCGAATACGTAATAAATCGCCGGCTTCGACCTTCGTTTTGGTACGCGGGGCCGAGGAGTCACTTTTCGGCTTAAAAATTCTGAGCACATCAAGATCGAGTTCTCTGGTTAACGCCTCTTCATCAAGGAATTTTTCAACCAGGGCAGAATTCGGTTCAACCCGTAAATCAGTAAGATAGCGCTGCATCTGAAAACCGCTGGTTAAATCTTCCTTTTCGCGGCGCGAGGGAATAAAATCAATTCCAAACAGATACAGGTATATGAAGCCTCCTGCAAGAAAAATGAGTCCCACAGGGGCAAAATCGAACATCGTAAAGGTATGTCCGCCGCGCCCTTCTACAATAGAGCTTACCAGCAGGTTTGTGGACGTACCAATAAGGGTATTGATGCCGCCCATGATAGCAGCAAATGAGAGCGGCATCAATAATTTTGAAGGACTAATGCCTATTCGGGAAGCGATATCAATCATCACCGGGATAAAGATCATGATGACGGCGGTGTTGTTCATGAACGCGGAAGCAAAACTAACAAACAGCAACATCGCAATCAGCCAGAGCCAGAAATTTTCTTTCATCTTGTTACAGAAAAAATCTCCGGTTTTGTTGAGAATGCCGGTCCGGCGTATTCCTTCACTAATTACGAACATGGCGGCAATGCTGATCGTAGCGGGATTGCTTACGCCCGAAAAGCCTTCTTTGGGGGTTAATATCCCTGATGCCATTAGACAGACCAGAAGTATGATCGAGGCGACGTCAAACGATACATAATTTGTAGCAAACAGAAAAAGAGCTAATCCCAGTAATGCAAAAACGAAAATAATTCCGAATGACATAAGAATATCTCGACAGTTTTTTTAATAGATCTCCCCTTTTGCAACCCTGAAAAATGGTCAGCGCATTTTCAGATTACGCATAGTGATTTCAAACGAAAATTCCCTGCTGGAAAAATCATTAAATATTATGATGCCAAAGATGCTTTGAAAAGTTGTAGGTGAAACATCACTATAAAATCTGTAAAGAACGTATCAAAAAATTATTGGAAAGACCTAAATGATCATAATATATGTTCCTAAAATGAAATAAGATATTTGCAGATCCGCAAGAGTAGATTATGGCATAATAGCAGTCGGAGAATAGACTGCATTAATAGATGGCGCAAAGGGTTCTGATGCTGTTCATATATTGTTTTAATATGAGGACAAAAGATAAATGAAAAAGTACCCTCAAGCAATATTTAGACTTGTAATCGATACATGATTTGTTAGCTTTGATTAAGCTGTTATACAAGATGAGAGGCTTCCTCTTTTTCTTTTTCCAGGCTTTCCACTGCACGATTGATATTCAGGTAAAATCGATCAGGTCCAACCACTTCTTCTAAGCCAGAACGTTTAAATATATCGCGGACCGGCCCTTTAAGTCCGGTAAACAGCACGTCAATGTCGCGCTCTTTATACTCATCTACTAATTCTTTAAGGACATGCAGGGCATTGGGATCTACTTCGTTAATACCGATAGCATCGATAATTACCTGATCGAGATCTTTTCCGCTTTGTATTTCCAGTTCTTCAAGTTTTTCTTTCATGTATGAAATGTTGGCAAAATAGAGCGATGCGTCAACACGTACAATAATCGTATTTGTTTGGGTGAGTCCTTCGGGGTGCCGTTCAAGATCGCGGTAGTGATCGGTGTTTGGCAAGCGACCAAGCATGACAATATTCGGATAGCTGCTGCGATAAATGACAATTCCCAGTGAAATCAGGACACCGATTCCGATACCCTCAAGCAGACCAAGCCCGAGCGTGGCGAAAAAAGTGATCATCATCAAAGCGAATTCGCGCTTGCGGACACGCCAAAGGAATTTTGCTTCACCTATCTCAATAAAACGGGGTATTGCCGTTATGATAATAGCGGCTAATACAGCCAGCGGTAAATAATAGATGAGAGGAGTCAGTAAGAATAAAGTAAAAACGATCATCGATGCACTTATAAGCTGGCTAATTGCCGTTTGTGCACCATTTTCATCATTAACAGCGGTGCGTGAAAAGCTCCCGGCAACGGGAAATCCATGAAAAATGGATCCAACCATATTGGCCAGGCCGATGCTGAACAATTCCTGATTGGAGTCCAACTTATAATTTTTATGGCGTCGAACCATCGATTGAGCCAATGCGATGGATTGAGTGAAACTTAATAAGGCAATGGCCAGGGCAGAGGGGAGGACATCCCAAAAGGAAAGCCCCGAAAATTTTGGCAGGGCCGGAACGGGAATGCCACGGCTTACCGATCCAACAATCGCAACACCTGCTTGATCCAGTTGAAAATACCAGACAATGACAATTCCCAAAACACTGACAATTAGTTCAGCCGGCCAATGTGATTTCCATTTTTTGATGATTATCAAAAATAGAATACAGCCGATGCCAATACTAACGGTAAGCCAGTGAATTTGACTGATTTTTGATATGAGATCGGCCCCTACCCGGTAAATTTTGTTACTGTGGACGAGCTGAAGTCCAAATAGATTTCCCAGTTGACTGAAGCCAATTATTAAAGCAGCGGCCGAGGTAAAACCGCTGAAGACGGTAGTGGAAACGAAATTCATCAGAAAACCGAGATGGAAAATACCCATCAAAAATTGAAGCAGGCCGGCCAGAAAGCAGGTGACCAATACCAGTTGGATAAAATGGTTGCTGCCCGGATTGGCCAGTGCTCCCACGCCGGTAATTACCAGGATGGAAACTTTAGCAACAGGGCCGACGGCCAACTGGTGGGAAGTGCCAAAGAAAGCGTAGATGACCAGGGGAATAATGGAGGTATATAATCCGTAAATGGGTGGCAGGCCGGCAAGCAAAGCATAGGCCATACTCTGGGGGATCAGCAGTATACCAACCGTCAGGCCGGCACGTAAATCATCTTTGAAAAGATCGACTGAATAATCAGATAGCCAGTCGGTAATCGGGATATAACGATTGATCAGCGACTTATCGCTGTTATTCATCGCAGACTCTAAATAGTTATTTTAAAGTTGCCTTAAGTTATTTTTTTCTATTTGTATTAGCAAGTGGTTTCAACGATATAATTGTTATCAAAGTATTAACATTCTGCTAAAATGAATAATAAATACCAACAAAATGCTATATTTCAAAAACTCCTCACGTATGATTATCAGGGACATTGCAAAAAACCACCTATTATGCCATTCTGAACTTGTTTCAGAATCTTTTGTTGGTTTTATAGCCTTTAAATATAGATCTGAAACAGGTTCAGGACTAAAGATTCAGGTTGACATTTTAAGTTTTTCAAAATCCTGTAGCAGTCGGTCCATTATTACACAAGATGCGATGCTTCTTCTTTTTCTTTTTCCAGACTTTCCACTGCACGGTTGATATTCAGGTAAAATTGATCAGGCCCAACCACTTCTTCCAAGCCAGAACGCTTAAACATAT
>DASQZL010000193.1:0-2156 GCA_035638715.1 Balneolaceae bacterium | reverse complement strand
TTTTCAACCGCCCGGCAAAATGCAACATTATTACTGTATGGCGAAAGGTAATCCATGCGATCGGTATAAGGCATGAATTCCTGAAAGGTCTTATTTTCCGCTACTTTTTCAACCCCCCGGTGCAAATAACCGATATCAAGCTTTGCCTTTTCAATCGTTTCTCCATCGATTTGCAGAGCCAGCCTTAAAACACCATGTGTAGCCGGGTGCTGGGGCCCCAGATTCAGGACCATATCCGTACCAAGGGGATCTTTTTCCCTGAATTCGATGGAAGTATTCTTATCTTCTAATGCCTTGTATAGCGCTTTTTGGTGCTCTTTGAAAAAAGTTGGTGTACTTTTTTTCTTACTTATGTCTTCTGTACTCATATTTCGTGTTCACTATCGGGCGTTGAACTTGGTAATTCGATTGAGCCGGGAATGCCGAGAAGGGGAAATTCTTTTCGAAGCGGATAATATTCAAAATCCTCAGGCATATACATCCGGCGAAGATCGGGGTGATTGGTAAAGTTGATACCAAACATATCATATGTTTGCCGTTCGAACCAGTTGGCTGATTCCCAAACTTCCGTTATAGATGTAATCTCGGGATTTTCCTCTTCCAGCCAGGCTTTGACAAACAATCGTTCGCGGTCGCGCAAAGAAACCAGATTGTAGATGACTTCAAACCGTTCCTCTGAGGTAAAGCGATCAGCTCCGATTACATCCGTCAGATATATGAAATGATGTTCTTCTTTTAAATACCGGCAGACTTCTACATTCGCTTCCGGTTTTATGCGTACGAATGTATCACCAGAGGATTGATAAACGTCAATTAATGCATCAGAAAAATCTTCTGCCAGTCCGTCAATTACTTTTTGTAATGGTTCACTTAGATCAAGAGCCATATCAGCTGTCGAGGGTTACAGAGTGTTCAGTGCGAATTTTATCTTGTATTTCCAAGAGTGCGTGCATCAGAGCGTCGGGACGGGGCGGGCAGCCGGAAACATAAGCATCAACCGGCAGAAAATTGTCGCATCCCTGAACAACGCCATAGCAGCGGTGCATACCGCCGGTTGAGGCGCAGGCTCCCATGGCTATACACCATTTGGGATCGGGCATTTGATCCCAAACCCGCCGTATCGCATGGGCCATTTTATAATTTACCCATCCGGCAACAATCATCACATCACTCTGGCGAGGTGAAAACCGAAAAACTTCGGAACCGAAACGGGATGAATCGTACTTGGGCCCGGCAAAGGCCATCATTTCAATGGCGCAGCAGGCGAGACCCATCGGCATGGGCCAGACTGCATTTGAACGCGCCCAGTTTACCAGTGTATCAATTTTGGTCGTCAGATAACTGTCGCCAAATGAATTTTCAAGACCCATAATTGATATCTTTTATTTTTTTAGTTTTCGAATTGATTAATTTCCCAGTCGAGTGTTCCTTTCTTAATAAGGTAAATAAGGCTGACAAGCAGCTCCAGAATAAAAATTATCATCGAAATAAGCGTGCCAATACCCGCACTAATGTATTGAACAGCCCATGGATACAGGAACAGTACTTCGATATCAAAAACAATGAACGACATTGCCACCAAATAGAAGCTCACGGAATAGCGTTCATCTGCCTCTCCAACAGGATCCATACCACTTTCGTAAGGCTGAAGTTTGGTTGAATTTGGCCGGTAGGGTCCAAGAAATCGCGAAAGGGCCATAAACAGACCGGCAAGAATGACTGCAACGCCACCGAGTATTAGAATAGGAATATATTGTCCAAACATTTTCTAACGTATATTAATTAATTTCCGGCATTTAATTATAGTGACTATTCAAATCAGTCAACCAAATGAGAAGTCAAATATAAGGGATTAAATTTTGAAAGTACATCAATTTTTAGAATCAAAATTGTAATACTATTTAAAAACTCTTTACAGGAGAAAAAGATTCATAATTAGCTGCAATTACAGTATGAAATTCCCATCAGATTTCGAAAAATTCACCCTTTATTTATTAATAATATTTACAATAATTTTGATGGCATTATAATCTGTAGCTATTTTACGGACTCAGAAAATGTAAATCTAATTTTAATGCTATCTATGGAGCTGATTAATCCGGATATTGAAGCTTACGCGCAGGATCACACGACGGAAGAACCAGAGCTTTTGAAAA
>DASQZL010000192.1:0-9522 GCA_035638715.1 Balneolaceae bacterium | reverse complement strand
GAGAAGAGCGCGAGTGATGTTATTATTAAAGGACTTGAACGGCTGGAATACCGTGGTTATGATTCCGCTGGAATAGCTTTGGTGAACGGCAAAATTGACATCAAAAAAGGTAAGGGGAAGGTTGCCAATCTTAAAAAAATGTTAGAGGGCGCCCCGCTTGATGGAAATATTGGTATCGGGCATACCCGGTGGGCCACCCACGGTGAACCGAATGATACGAATTCACACCCGCATGTGAGCCAATCGGGACAAATTGCTCTGGTGCATAATGGTATCGTTGAAAATTACGCCACGTTAAAAAAAGAATTACAGGACAAGGGTTATCATTTTTACAGTGATACGGATACGGAGGTCATTGCCCAGCTGATTGAAGAAATTTATCAAAGTGCCGATGATATCAGTTTTGAACGAGCTGTGCAGCTTGCCCTTCAGCAGGTTGTCGGCACATACGGCCTGGCTATTGTTCACAAGCAAGATCCTGATCATATTATTGTCGCACGGAAAGGGTCGCCTTTACTTTTGGGAGTAGGCGATCATGAAATGTTTGTTGCCTCCGATGCATCACCCATTGTTGAATATACCAAGAAAGTCGTTTACCTGGATGATGGAGAGATGGCTGTCGTGGGCCAGGATGGATACGAAGTGAAGACAATCGATGATGTAAAACTTACGAAGAAGGTTCATGAATTATCCATGAGTCTCGATGAAATTGAAAAGAAAGGGTATCCGCATTTCATGCTTAAGGAAATTTTTGAGCAGCCGGATTCGATTGCCGATTGCCTGCGCGGGCGACTCAATGTGGATGAAAATTCCATCCAATTGGGAGGGCTGACGGAGGTTGTTGATCAAATTGTTGGCGCCAAGCGCCTGATTATTGCAGCCTGTGGCACCAGCTGGCATTCAGCCTTGCTGGGAGAGTATCTTATTGAACATCTCGCCCAAAAACCGGTTGAAGTGGAATATGCTTCTGAGTTTCGTTATCGGGAGCAGCTTATCGATGAAGATGATGTGATGCTGGTTATCTCCCAGAGTGGAGAAACCGCTGATACACTTGCAGCTCTGCGTGAGGCCAAAAAGCGGGGCGCGCTGGTTCTGGGCATTTGTAACGTCGTGGGATCGACGATCGCCCGCGAGACACATGCAGGAGTTTATATACATGCCGGACCTGAAATCGGGGTGGCATCGACGAAAGCTTTTACTGCCCAGGTTTCGGTATTGGCGATGCTTGCCATATTACTTGGCCAAAAAAGGGGCTGTATTTCGGAAGAATATTCAAAAAAACTTATTCAGGAGTTAAATGAAATTCCTGAAAAGGTCAGGCAAATTTTGGATAACAGCGCGGCCATCAAAGAGGTAGCCAAGCTGTTTACCTATGCGCCCAATTTTTTATATCTCGGTCGAACGTATAACTTTCCTGTAGCGTTGGAGGGAGCCCTCAAACTGAAAGAAATTTCCTACATTCATGCCGAGGGATATCCCGCCGCTGAAATGAAACACGGCCCCATCGCGCTGATTGATGCGATGATGCCGGTTGTTGTGGTCGCCGCAACCGATCATACCAACGATAAAATGATTAGCAATATCGAGGAAATTAAAGCTCGTGACGGACGTGTTATTTCTATCACCGGTGAAGATAATACGGAGGTCACGGACCTGGCCGAATTCAGTTCTATCATACCGGAAACCGAGGATTGTCTTACGCCACTTTTAACCGTCATACCCCTGCAGCTGCTTTCTTACTACATCGCGGTTAACCGGGGGTGCAATGTTGATCAGCCGCGAAATTTGGCAAAAAGTGTGACGGTTGAATAGACTTTGATCCTTTATAAATAATTTTTGTTCTACAATCTGGCTTGTCGTACTCAGCCATTGGCAAAGCCTATAGCTGGGGCTTAAAGCAAAAAAATTATGCATTTCAATCAAAACAGGCAGGGATTACATTCCCCCCGAGGATAGATGGGTAATCTGCTTGTAACAATTTCATGTCAAATGCGTATTGATATTCAAATAATAACGAATTAGACGACTATGCATCTCATCATAAAACTTTTAGTAAATGCTTTTGGAGTTTTCGTCTTTGGGTCAATTCTCAAAGGAGTTGAAGTACGAAGTTTTGGAACGGCTATTATCGTAGCGATCGTGCTTGCGTTGTTGAATACATTTGTAAAGCCAATCATCACGTTTTTCTCCATTCCCTTTATTATTTTGACCTTGGGTCTGTTTGTACTGGTTATTAATACTATTATTGTGATGCTAACCGATTGGCTCGTTGAAGGTCTGAAAATTAAAAATTTCTGGTGGGCGCTGCTTTTCAGCGTACTAATGTCATTGCTAAATATAATTATCTTTTAGAGATGCCTGGACCCGGATATTGATTTTTGCATAGACGGCTCTTGGTTGATCTGCAGAGTGTAAACATTGGCCGGAGGAAGGTTGCGCAGGATCAGTTTTTTATCCTGCTTGTAGGTGTTAACGATCTCTTCTTCAAATTCGCTCTTGAATTTTCTGAATTTAAAATATTTAAAATAGCAGATGTAGGCGTCCTGGGTGCAAAGTGAAAGTTTCTTTTGCCATATTTTTCGTATTACGGGGCGCGCCATATTATCATACGGCAGACTGGAGAAAATAAATTTGTAGCGTTTTTCGGGTTCAAACTTTAGAAAATCACGAAAGTGGACAGAAATATTTTTTCCACGGTATTTTTTACTGACGATTTTAAAAAATTTTTCCTGCACTTCAACGAGATCAAGATGATCATCAGGACGCAGAATTTTAACAATCTCGTTAGTGAGGGGCCCTGTCCCGGGTCCGAGTTCCAAAATATTAAAAGGCGTTGCTTCCTCATTATGCGCAAGTAAGTTTTCCAGCGGTTCAACCAAATCTCGCGCTAAAAACTTTGAGCTTGGAGCAACAGCGCCTGTTTTTTTTAAATTTTTAACGAAATGAATAAAAAAGTCCACGATTTTTAACATTAAAGTGGGTATTTAGAGAAATAACGAAAATGCCAACAAATTTGCGTTCGAAATAAAACGGAAATATTTCTACATTTATATATTCGGGAAAAAGTTTTCTGGAAAATCCTGAAAAAATAAGAAATTAAGATACATTAATATTTCGGTTTTTTTGATTTTTTTTGGGAACAAATTTGAATGATGAAGATAATAAAATTGTTGCAAATAAAAATCTTGTCAACTTATTCTAAAAAAAGACATCGAGGAGGATTATGAAATTATCAAACTTAATCATTGGATTTCTTATTGTTGCATTTGCTTTAGTGGGATGCCATAAGAAGAAAAGCAAAACTATGCAGAGTACATCTCAAACAACCATGTCTCAGGCTGGTAGTGCTCAGGAGGTGACGGCTGACAGTAGTGATTTTCAAGCTGTACTTACAGGACAAAATGAAGTTCCTGATTCTGTGCAAACAAATGCCAGCGGGGATGCCTATTTTAAAGTTAATAGTGACAGTACGGAGTTACATTATACCATTGATTTGAGTAACGCTGATAGCGTAACGATGGCTCATATTCATTATGGTACTTCCAGTGAAAACGGACCCATAGCTGTTTGGCTGTTTCCGGGGCCGAAGCAACAAAGTCCTTCACTTGATGCAGGTCCTGTCAATGGAGTTTTAAAATCGGGAATAATTGACAGTACAGATTTAGTAGGTCCGCTAAAAGGAAAAAGTATTGGAGATCTGATTCAGGCCATTAATAGCGACAGCGCCTATGTTCAAGTACATACCAAAGCACATCCCGAAGGTGAAATTCGAGGTCAAGTAGGTAGCGGGAATCAATAATTTCATCCTGCTCGAATTATTTTAAAAAATGTAAAATTTTGTGACCCTGTCAGTTATTGCTGACAGGGTTTTTTTATGGATAAACTTTGCAGTATTTTTGGGAGGAGCTTTTTCAAATATTGAATGCGTAATACAAAGTAAGATTGTATGAAAATGCGATACACTTCGAAAATTATTGTTGCCGGCCTTTTGATAGCTGTATTTGGTCTTTCCGGATGTCATAAAAAAAAGCGAAATCCTCGACAATCAGCTACCACAATGATTCAGGGTACAATGCGTGAAAATGCTATTAAAGCCTCAAAAAGCAATTTTATCGCTCATCTCAAGCAGCTTCCCGGTGTAACGAATGCGAAAAAATCGAGCGGAGAGGTCCTTCTTAAAATCGGAGGCGACAGTACGCAAATTTATTATACTGTTAATCTTAGCCGTGTCGACAGTGTTACAATGGTTCATTTGCGCTATGGTCATAAGGGGGAAAACGGCCCCATTGCCGTTTGGCTTTATCCGGCACCTGATAAACACCATTCCTCTCTCAGAAAAAATCCGGTGAATGGGATGTTAAAATCGGGTATGATCAATCCTGGCAATTTACTGGGTCATTTTAAGGGCAAGCATATTAAAGATTTGATTGCGGCAATACGACATGATAGTATTTATGCACAGGTGGATACCAAGACCCATCCCAGAGGTGAGATGTACGGGCAATTAAAAGTGCAACATAAGTAAATTTTACCAGAAGGAATTGCAAACTATTACATATAGTTCTTAAAAAAATTTTATATATTTTGACCGGTTAAATACGGCTTAATATTCGACCGAATGTTATATGTATTCTACTTGTCGAATAGATATTTAATAAAATCAGTATCTAATATAATCTTAATTCTACAGCTTAAAATGCTGTACAAATTCAAACTTCATTATTCATAATGAAAGCACATCATATTTTCATCGCGAGCCTCGTCTCAATGTTCATCATATATGGCTGTTCTAAAAAGAAATCTCATTACGGAAATAGCAATGATGGAAGTCAGAAATCTATGACTCAACAGGTGGAAGCAAGAAAGTTAAGCAATTCAAATAGTGATTTTGTTGCTCAGCTCTCCGCCCAAAACGAGACCAACCCGAATTCCAAAATAAAGGCTACCGGAAAAGTATATTTTAAAGTTGCTAAAGATAGTTCGCATATTTACTATAAGATTAATATTAAGAATCTAAAAAATATCACGGAAGCCTTTATTCATTACGGGGCAAAGGGATATAACGGACCTCAGATACTCAGAATGTATCCTGCGCGTCATACAGAAGCGGATTCGCTCATTGGACGTAAATTCAGCGGTACCCTGCGAACGGGTATTATCAGAGATGAAAATTTGGAAGAGGGGGCCTTGGGTGGTAAAAAGGTAAGCGACCTGATCCGCGTTATGCGAAACGATAGTGCGTATGTGCAAATTGATACAAAATATCATGGAAAAGGTGCAATTCGTGGTCCGATAAAGAAAAATTAGATAGCCTTAATCGCTTGGTAGATATAACATTGCTGTCACATAAAGCCAAAAAAATCAGGATCTTAATTTGTCTGTAAGCCGAAAGCTTTCCGGACCGAATTGAAATAGCACATCCAGAATACAGCAATTTGGTTCGAAACCCTCAAAATGTTGATGGTAGGAAGGATGCGAAAATTGAGGATTAGATTTTTCTTCAGCCTGCCGCTGGTAATGACGACTGTCAAATTCCTGAAAGAGTTTGTCTGCATGCATTCGCTTGGCCAGAACATTAGGATCGGAGGTATAACATTCCAATTCGCTGGCAAGCTTCATTTCAATTCGTATGTCCATGAACCGCAACAAACGCTTCAGGATATATAATATAAATGGCTGCAGATAGGTATAGTCAACCGCTGATTTGAAATCGGCTTTTATTTCCGGCTCATAAAAATCGTAGTAAATACTGTTGCGATAATTATATTCAATACTTCGCAACAGCGGGGTGATCCAGTCCCGCTCGTGGTCAATGCGCACCTTATTGATCGGCTTTTTACGGTCTTCGGTCTTGATGGGAATATTGATCCATTGCGTTCCTTCAGGGGTACGTATTTTTGCGCGATGCACCCGGCTTTTGCGCGACCATCGTTCAACATCCTGCAGGATGATTTGATCGGCCTGCAGCATCGTCGCCAGGTCGTACAGGTTTGGAGCAAATTGTGGGAGTAGTAAAGCTAAATTCACTTACTGAAGTCAATTAGAATGATTTGAATTAAAAATGGAAACTAACAATTAATAATGAGAAAAATGACCGCCGTTTATCATAGATGGAAGCTGATAGCTATTTCTATTAACAAAAGTGTCTTATAAGCCTTATTTTTGAAGCCCTTGAAAATGAAAATTATTCAAATTAATTAAGAAGATTTATGGATAGTACCGCACGCGTGCGTTTTGCACCATCGCCCACAGGATTATTACATGTTGGTGGACTCCGAACGGCTCTTTATAACTATTTATTTGCCAAAAGTCAGCCCGGCGGATCGTTCATTCTGCGTATTGAGGATACCGACCGCAGCCGTTATGTAGAGGGAGCAGAAAAGGATATCATCAATGCACTGGAATGGTGTGGACTGGAGGTAGATGAGGGGCCACATACCCCCGGTGATTTTGGACCCTACCGGCAAAGCGAACGCAAGGAAATGTACAGTGATTATGCCGAAAAGTTAGTTGAGGAAGGCCATGCCTACTACGCCTTCGATACAACGGATGAACTGAATGATATGCGGGAACGACTTAAAAAATCAGGCAATCCCTCTCCCAAATATGATGCCATCACCCGGATGTCCATGACAAACAGCCTGACCCTGCCCCGTGAGGAAGTAGAGCGAAAAATGGCTGAAGGCGAGGAGTATGTAATTCGCCTGAAAGTACCGCGCCGAAAGGTCATTCGCTTCGAAGATGAAGTTCGCGGTTATGTATCATTCGAAAGCAAAGGGCTGGACGACCAAGTGCTGATTAAATCCGATGGGATGCCCACCTATCACATGGCCAACGTAGTGGATGATCACCTGATGAATATTACTCATGTGATCCGGGGTGAAGAATGGCTGAGCAGTACGCCCAAGCATATGCTGCTTTATGATTTTTTTGATTGGGAAGCGCCGAAAATGGCCCATTTGCCGCTCATTATGTCACCCACTGGCGGTAAGCTTTCCAAACGTAAAGCTGAGACAGAAGGTATTCCCATTAATGCAAAAGATTATATCGAACAGCATTTTGAGCCGGAAGCCCTGGTAAATTTTCTGGCCTATCTCGGATGGAGCCCCGGTGATGACAGCGAAATTCACTCTCTGAAGGAATTAATGGAGCTGTTTACGCTGGATCGCGTTAGCAAAAGTGGCGCCGTTTTTGATTTTAAAAAACTGATCTGGTATAACGAACATTATATGCGGGAAAAACCAGCCGAAGAATTATATTCGCGCGTGCAGGCTATTGCCGAAGACCGGGGATACAATCCTGAAAAGGATTATCTTTTGAATGTCATCGATTTAATGAAAGAGCGCGTGAGCAAAGTGGAAGATTTTATTGCGGAAGGACAGTTTTTCTTTGAAGACCCGCAAGAATACGATGAGCGTGCCCTTAAAAAGTGGAATGAAGATAGCGCCAGACTTCTGCAGCATTATATCGACAAGATTGATGGACTCCCGGAAGATGAATTCCAGGCAGAGACACTGAAAGAGAAAATTGAAGAAGTGATGGATGAGCAGGACGTCGGCTATGGTGACATTATGCCCCAGTTGCGCGTCGCTGTTTCGGGTATGGGATACGGTCCACATCTGACTCCGATGCTTGAACTGTTGGGCAAGGAAATCACCATCCAGCGTATTAACACTGCAATAGAAGCGTTGGAGTAGTTCCCTAACGTGTTAGTTAATTTGTGGTGGGATCTAAGTCTTGTCACGGGTTTGCCTTGCTTTCTATGGCGAGGAGTCTGTCTTTACTTAAAAAAGTTCCTTCAAAATAGGTGGAAGCGATAAGTACTGGAATTCGTTGCGCAATGGATGACCTGTGCGTATTCGGTTGAAGCCCTTGATCTTATCCGGAGAAGAGCGGCCGATCAACATTCGAAAGCGGGTTTCATAATCACGAATTGGATGGTAATACGTCAGTGCATCGGGCAACGACCAAAAAGTAGAAGGGGATGATTCTTTTTTTGGTTCCGGAGTTTCCACATCAGGTATATGGGCGGATATATTGAAATGATTGACCAGCGCCTCAACAATCATCTTTGAAGCACGCTGTTTGGCTTGAATGGAATAACCGGCGATATGCGGAGTTTTTATATAAGCATGGCGGGCTACTTCGTCGTTGAAGTCCGGCTCGTTTTCCCATACATCCAGAATATATTGTTCCACCTTTCTTTCGCGACAGGCCTCGAAGAGCGCCTTCTCCTCAATTACTCCTCCCCGGGAAGCATTTATTATCAGCCTGAAACTTCGATTTTTAAGTTTTTCTTCATTGAGCCAGTGAAAGGTAGGATAAGATCCCTTATCCGTGAGCGGCGTATGAAAGGTGAGAATATCACTTGCCAGCACTTCTTCTAATGTAGCCGATCGAAAGGACGATTCACGTTCCTGCCGGGGCGGATCATATAGCACAGTTTGAACTCCGGGCTTTTTCAAGATCTGCTGAACGGCACTCCCCGTATGGCCCGCACCAATGACTCCCATAGTTAAATTTTTGACATCAAGGTCACGTTCGTGCGCCCAGAGTAACAGTGCCACGGCTACATATTCAGCCACGGAACGTGCGTTGCATCCGGCTGCATCAGCAAATTTGATATTATTTTTGTGTAAATATTCGAGATCCACATGATCAATACCGGCTGAGCCGGTTGCGATAAATTTCAAAGAGTCGGGAAGTGTGGGGAAAGTTTCGGGGTTGATATTTGTTACGGTACGTATGAGTAAAGCTTGCGTTCCATTCGGAATTTTTTGGATTTCATTTGGGTCGTATAGTGAAAGGTTGACCTCAGGCGGTAAAAACCGTTCGATTTTGACAAGATTTTTATCCGCTAAAACATTAACCATAAGTACTGGACTAAATAGAATTTAGAATTTGTATAAGCTTTTTCAGAGCCTTAATATACACTTCTTGCAGCCAAAGATTAATCAGAAGATCAGTAATTTTTATGGACGTAGATAATTTCAATCCGGTCACTATTATTCGTAAAAAAAGGGACCGTGAACGGCTTAGCGACAATGAAATAGAATTTCTTATCAGAAGCTACACTGCTGATAAACTTCCGGATTATCAAATGAGTGCTTTTCTTATGGCTGCTTATTTAAATAAGCTGGAGCCCGGGGAGGCTGCGGCCCTGACCGATTCGATGTTACATTCGGGCACGGTGCTGGATTTGGGCGATATTCCCGGCAAAAAAGTGGACAAACATTCCACCGGCGGCGTGGGAGATAAATTATCACTCATTCTGGCGCCCATTGTGGCCAGTTACGGCGTGCCGGTACCAATGATTTCGGGACGCGGGCTGGGCCATACCGGCGGCACGCTTGACAAGCTGGAGTCTATACCGGGCTTTACGGTTGATATGTCGCTTGATCGGTATCAAAATATTTTACGCCATCACCAGATGGTGATGGCCGGCGCCAATAAGGAAATCGCTCCTGCTGATAAAAAGTTATATGCGCTGCGCGATGTGACGGCGACGGTGGAATCCATCCC
>DASQZL010000191.1:0-2592 GCA_035638715.1 Balneolaceae bacterium | reverse complement strand
AGCGGTTACCATCGTGATTTTCAACTCTTGAAGGAAAAACTTTTCCCGGCCGTACAAACGCTAAAATCGTGCCTGCATATTAGTACGTTTATGCTCAAACATATACAGGTTAATGAAAAAGCGATTGAAGATGAAAAATATAAATATATTTACAGCGTGGAAGAAGTGAATAAAAATGTGCTGGAAGGCGTACCCTTCCGTGAAGCTTATCAGCAAGTTGGTCGTGCGATCGAAGAAGGCCATTTTGAACCGGATAGAAAACTTCATCACACGCACGAAGGAAGTATCGGAAATCTTTGTAATAAGGAAATCCAAAAAAAGTTTAAACAAGTTTATGGCGGTAAAGAATGATAACATAAAGTTACGCAAAGAAGCACGGAAAATATTAAAAAACTCTGTGAACCTCTGTGATTACTCTGAGTAGCTCTGCGGTAAATTTACTTATATGCGGCCATGTAACGCAAAAGATCTGCTCATTCCAAGGAGCAATACGACGAGGAATCCGCAGTTCCATTACAAGCAAATAAAACAGATAACCTAATTTTTTCAGGAATTATATTCCCGTTTTAGTTTATTTTAGACACAGTACCTCAAATGAGGTTTCTGATAATCTCTTTTTTTAACGACGATAAGCGGTATTATCACTTGAGATACCTCTCCGCCATCGGCGGATCGGGATGACACATAGAGTTCTGCAAGGACCTTTTATAATATTTAAATTTCAATCAAAATTATAATTCTATAAATATGAAAACGGATGTAGCAATACTTGGTGGGGGAAACCTCGGAACAGCCCTTGCCGAAGGGTTGTCTCACAAAAAGGCAGAAAAAAAATATAAGACGACGGTAACGCGTCGAAATGTAGAGTTAATCAAGTACCTTGAAAAAGACGGAATTACCGTTACCTCAGATAATACCAAGGCCGTAAAAAATTCGGAGCTCTTGGTTTTGGCAGTTCAGCCCACGCAAATTGGCCCACTGATTAATGAAATTAAACCGGTATTGGACTCCGAGAAACATATCATTATTTCAGCCATCACCGGTGTTACGGATGGAGAAATAGCCGAACTGACGGGCCCTGGTTTCCAGACTATCCGGGTGATGCCCAATACCGCTGCATCTATCAATCAGTCGATGACCTGCATTGAAAAGACACCGCACAAAGAGGCCGAGGAGAAAACCGTTGAACTCTTTGAAAGCATTGGAAAAACGCTGCTGATCGAAACAGAATTGATGGTCGCTTCGACCGTGCTCGGTGCTTGCGGGATGGCATTTTTCCTGCGCTGTATTCGGGCGGCATCACAGGGCGGCATTGAAGTTGGTTTTCATGCTCACGAAGCCCAATTAATAGCAGCGCAGACGGCAGCCGGTGCCGCATCGCTGCTTTTGGAATCAGGTGGGCATCCTGAAGCCGAAATTGACAAAGTGACGACACCAATGGGATGCACCATCGCCGGGCTCAATGAAATGGAGCATAATGGATTGAGCTCAGCCCTGATTAAGGGAATTAAAACGTCTTTCGAAAAAATTGCGGATATAGGATAAGCTTTGTCGATTTGCTCGGCTTAACTGCGTATCCAAGGTGCTGAAATAAACTCCGGCCTAAGTGTTGTGAAGGCACGTCTATGGGAATGCGGGTGAGGATTAAAAAGAATTTATTGTTTGAATTCACCGGCAGGCAGGTGAGTTTTAAATTCTTTTCCGAATCCGCTATTTCCATGTGCCTGAAGAAAACTCAGCCAGTGAGTTTTTTGGTTCATTTTTCGCTCAATCAAAAAATGAACAGGAAGTCGTCTGAAATACTAAAAACTTTAATAAAAATTTACACCTCCTCACCGGCCATCACGCCCTTCATATAATTGCGGCGCATTTCAGCAATAGCGGAAATCGAAATGCCTTTGGGACAAACAGCCTCGCACTCGGCAAAATTGGAGCAGTCACCAAAGCCTTCTTCATCCATCTGTTCAACCATATTGATCGTGCGTTCGTAGCGCTCGGGCTGCCCTTGCGGCATACGATTTAAATGAGCTAATTTGGCTCCGGTAAAAAGTGAAGCTGAGGAGTTGGGACAGGCCGCTACGCAGGCACCGCAGCCAATGCATGTGGCGTATTCAAATGCTTTATCAGCATCCTCTTTGTCCACTAAAATAGCATTGGCATCGGGGGCTGAACCGGTTTTCACCGATACGTAGCCCCCCGCTTCGATGATACGATCAAATGCCGAGCGATCGACAACCAAATCTTTAATGACCGGAAAGGCCCGCGCCCTGAAAGGCTCAACCGTTACGGTCTCGCCGTCCCTAAAATTGCGCATATACAGTTCACAGGAACACGTTAACGCCTTGGGACCGTGCGCCTGCCCATTTATTACAAGGCTGCAGGAGCCACATATTCCCTCGCGACAATCATAATCAAATTCGACCGGCTCTTTGCCCTGACGGACCAAATCTTCGTTCAGAACATCCAGCATCTCCAAAAAGGACATATCCGGATCTACGCTGTCGAGCGAATAATCGACCAGCTTACCGGGCTTATCAGGACCGGGTTGACGCCATATTTTTAGATGTATAGTCATTGATTCTGCCATAATTC
>DASQZL010000190.1:0-8832 GCA_035638715.1 Balneolaceae bacterium | reverse complement strand
TCATCGCGTCGTTCCCAGATTTTTTTGAATAAATCATGAATACAATCTTTCACCAATTCGGGTTGGTTGGACAATTTTACTCCATATCCATACAGTGGTTTATAATAAGCTTCAAAAACACTTTTGAATGCATTATGGCTTCCCTTAGAGGCAAATTTTTCCCACGCTTCTTTTTTGTGTGAAACCTCCTTTTGGGAATTCATAACTGCGATTTGGTTGTGTTGTAGCCTTATTTAAGTTTCATTGTTGCAGCTGTGTAATATTTTTTAGTGACCCATCTACTTTTAATATAAGAAAAAAATATTCATTTATAAGAAAAATATAATCATTTTCTGCCGACCTATTATCACAGATCTTAACATATTATCAATAACTTAGTATCAATCTTATTAATATCTTAACTATAAAGAAATTATTTCAGATTGATACTAATTTTTTTATGAATAGGTTTTTTGGGTAAATTGATTTTCACGGTAGCCGTATTTGGCTTCCATTGCCAGTTTTTAAATCGATGACCATCCACTACGATTGACTGCGGCCTGGTGATGCTGTGAATTCGCAGTCGGTAAGCCCGTTTTTCAACTTGTCTTTTGAACGATCCCGTAGTCGGATGAATAACAATATGATGTGAACCATCCCCGCCGCTGTTATAGCTGATTTTTGTCCATGCGTATTTTCCTTTTTGAAATTTGAATGAAATCCCGTCATCATTATATAGTTTGAAGGTGCCATGACCGGGACCAAAAATATTGACTACAATCGTATTCAGTGGGTGAGCATTCGTATAGGGCATACTTGGCTGCTCGGGAATAACGGACCCAGAGCGGACAAATACCGGTATCTGGTCAACTTTGAAGTGCGCTGTGAATGTATGATTGCCCTGATATTTTTGTCCGGTGAAGTAATTGATCCAGTTCCCGGGCGGTAAATAAATAGTCCGCTGCCCCGATGCATGAATAATCGGCGCGACCAGCATCTGCTTACCGAAGAAATATTCATGCGGATGCCGGTAAGCTGCATCCAAATTGGGATATTGCAAGTATAGGGGACGCAGCAGCGGGACCGCTGTTGTATGGGCCAGTCTCGTGTATGTATAAATATAGGGGATGAGTTTTTCCCGCAGCTGAAAATATTTTTTCGCCAGTTTCATGCCTTTTTTCCCATACTTCCAGGGCATGCGCACGTTACCCGAGTGCGGATTTTCATGGGCGCTGTGCAGCCGCAGAATCGGGCTGAATGTCCCGAATTCAACCCAGCGGGCGTAAAGATCAAAATTGATATTGGCCCCGTGGAACCCGCCAATGTCATGAGTGATATATGGCATCAATACATTGCCGCCGCGCGCGGTGAGTGCTACTTCGGAGCCAAGCACCGGCCATTGTGAATGGGTATCACCGGTAAAAAAAGCAGGGTATCGCTGGCTTCCCCAACTGCCATATCGACTAAAAATGAACGACCGCTTTCCGGTTTCTTGTTTGGTTGCTTCATAATAAACCCGGTTCGTCCACATCTGCTTATTCAGGCCGGGCATATTCACCGCGCCGCTGCCGCCGTCAATCCACCAAAAATCGACGCCTTCTTTAATCAAGGGTTTATGGAGATCATTCATAAACACTTCCGCCTGCTTTTTATTCGACAGGTCGAAATGAATAGGTTTGGGCGGTTTGCGGCTTTTAAGTGCTACCGGCGTACGAGTGATACCGCCGGGACCATGCTTGCTGACCACGCGAACGGCAATTTCATTGGCCTGGCCGGCCTTTACATACGGGCTGATATTGGTATAGGTCAGCGGATGCCACCACTTTGGTTTACTGTGAGATACCTGGTGACCATTTATAAAAACTTGAAATTGATTGCTCACCTGACCCACATACAAATACAGCGAATCCGGCAAATTTTCGGGCAGCTGAACTGAACGGCGATACCAGCCAATGCCGGTGTAATTTTTATGTCCCTGATGATTCCATGCGCGCCCCAGCTTCACTGCCTGCCAGTGGCTTGGCCCATTTCCGACTGAATACCACTGGTGATTTACACCCCGATTGTGTGGATCCGTCGCAAATTTCCACCCGGCTGAGATACTTTTGGTAAATGAAGGCTTGGGCGGCATCGACTTTCCCAAATCTCTGAGTACTTCGGGCGCGTGGCTGTCTTTATACGATAATACGCTCATATTCTTTGAATACCCGGGATGATCATTCAACGACACATGAACGCCATGATCATGCAGCCAATGCAGAAACAACTTGGGATGGGGAATCAGCGGGCTCCAGTCGTAGCCGCCCTGCCAGCCGTAGTTGTGCCAGCCGAAATCCATGACCAATACATCCAGTGGAATATGATTTCGGCGAAATTTGAGCACTTCCTGTTTGAGATGGTGCTCGTTATAATTTTTAAACCGGGGCTGTTTAGACTGATAAGAATTGGGGAAATATTCAAAATTCATATCGGTAATCCAGGGACCAAGTGTGTAACGGGGAATCATGGGAATGGAACCGGAAAGTTCGGCATATTCGTGCAACACTTTTCGATAATTATGGCCGTACGTAAATAAATACCAATCCTGATTATTTTTTTGCTGACGGGGTTGAATCCATTGCTTTTTGGCATTCCACACCGGCGTGCGGCTGTCTTTGATAAGAGTGTAGCCGTTACGGCTGAGCAGCCCGTGTTTTTTATTGGGCAGAGCCCCCCGCCGGGCCTGATCCAGCGAGTATGGCAGACCGCCCAGATTCAGCGAATCTTTTTGTCCCGGATGCCAGCTGTGCGTACCGGTTGAATCGCGCCAGGTGACCTTCAGATTATCCGATTTAAAAGCACCGGAATGCAACTGGTAACGCACCGTCATTTTCGAAGTTTTAGCTATCAGCCATCCGTTTTTTCGCACGGTGCGTACGTTCACTTCCGCCCATTTTCGTTTTTGAATAACAGCCGTAGAAGCATTGACAAAATGTCCCGATGGCGCATATTCCATGCGCACCAGCGAAGGCGTTAAAAATTCAAAGCGAACATGATTAAGCCTTACCGTCGCGCTATAGCCATTTTGGATACCCAGACAGAAAAAAACAATAAGAAAGGCAGTTTTCAAATATTCAGTCCGCGAGAAAGAGAGGCGTGAAATCAATAATCGGAAACAGTTTTCGAGCATGATATTGGCAATGAACTAAGAATTTAGAATATAAAGTAATTAATCGCCTGCGATATGTGAAATATCATTCGCGTGGTAAAAGTTTTTAAAATTAATATGGCACAGGCATTTAATTAAAGCCTCGTGCGAAACCTATAACTTAAAAATCATCTTCTTCATACCGCCGGGCGAGTCGCTCCTCATTTACCCGCTTTAAATGATCCAACTGCCGCGTTGAAGGAGAAGCGACCGTCATTTCACGTTTGCCCAGTGCGCCGGAAGCCCGTGCCACTTTCCAGCCGGCATGCGCCATTGCCCCCCTTGGTTTCGATGCCGCGCAATAGGTACTCAATAAAGCTCGAGGGTCACTCCACGAAAGAAGTCTTTTAAAAACTGATGCCTGCCAAAGTTCCGGGTTCGCCCGGGGAGAAAATGCATCGTGAAAAATGAAATCGAACGACAAATCGCCCGGCTCATAATCATCAAAAAAACCATTGAAAATAGATAATTTTATGCCGGAAACGATAGAAAAACTGTTTATTCCGGGTTTCAGCTGATCAAAAACGGGGGATAATTTTCGGGCAAATGGGGGATAATTCAGATAGTCAGCATAATTCAATTTCGTTGCTTTATCTGCAGAAATGGGATAACCTTCAATACTGTGATAATTAATGGCAGCGGCATTTTTTGTAGCTCGGTGATAATCCATCAGCAACAAAAAATTAAGTCCCGTGCCGAAGCCGATTTCTAAAATATTAATATGATCGCGTTCGGCAAGCGCCTGCTTTAAGCCGTTTTGCTCGAAAAAGACATGCCGACTTTCACTTATCGCTCCGTTTGCGTTATGATAATCCTGATCAAACAGGGTTGAATAGAGGGTGTGGGAGCCGTCGCCGGTAATTTTCAATTCAGGATTTTTGGAATTTTTAGCCATATAAAAACTGATTTTGCTACCATGCTATGCCGAGTTCATTGCTTAAAATAATAGAATAAATACTAAAATTAATGTTGGTATCAATGGCAGTGTGTTTGAGCCTTTTCATACCGTAAATAATGAAAATGAATAACGAGTATTGATAGTTTAGAAGAATTTCTATTAATTAAATAGTCCGGTGAGCAAGTAAAAGAATATCGATAAATTTATGGGAAAAATGAGAGACGGGGATTTAAATAGATTCAATTTTTAAGCGCTGTTAATCAGTAGGTAATGTTGGTTAATATATTTAGCTGAAATATTATATTATATAAGAATACTTTTATGGAATCATTTGCCCAATCCTACGATGCAAGCATGTTCAGGGATACCTTTGAGCACGAATTCACTTATCTGAACGGGTTCATGCGCAACGTTCACCGGTATGCCGACAAACCGGCTCTTACCGATCCGCGTCGCGATCAAACATGGAGTTACGAGGAGCTCAATAAAGCAGTCAATCAACTTGCGCATGCCTTGTTGGCAGATGATATCGGCAAGAATGATCTTGTGATGTATCAGTTGCTGAACAGTCCCGAATTTGCTTTTCTTTATCTGGCTCCACAAAAATTGGGGGCTGTCAATTGCCCGATTAATTTCCGCCTGGCACCGGCTGAGACGGCTGAAATTATCGATGAAAGCAAACCGGATGTTTATTTTTATGATGCGGACGTGCATGAAACGGCTGAGAAAGCCCTGCAGATGGCTGAAAACAAACCGGCTCGCGTGGTGATGATTTCTAACAGTGATGACACCGAACCGTTGCCGGGAGCAGTCCGTTACGAAGATTATATCAGCGGCCAGCCCGAAACGGATCCGGACATTCAGCGACCGGTACATATTTATGACGAAACCACGCGGCTGTACACTTCGGGGACAACCGGCCGGCAAAAGGGTGTGCCCATCAACAATATTAATGATGTGCTTTCAGCTCACGATGTGATTATGCATTTCCCTCTTTCGCCTAAAGACAAGACGATGAACATGACTCCCTGGTTTCATCGCGGGGGATTGTATTCGGGCGGACCGAACCCCACTTTTTATGTAGGCGGTGAAGTGGTGGTGCTGCGAAAATTTACGCCTCGCACGGTGTTGGAGCATGTCGAAAAATATGACATCTCATTTTTGATTGGTGCCCCGCCGATGCTCAAACTTTTATATGATTACCAGAAAAATAATCCGCGGGATCTGAGCGAGCTTAAAGGTATCGTCACGATGGGTGCGCCCCTTGAGCGAGAAGCCTGCATACGTTATCAGGAAACATTAACCCCGAATATTTTCAATGGTTATGGCACCTCGGAAGCCTTCTGGAACACTTTTCTTCGTCCCTATGATCTGCCGGAAATGGCAGGCTCAGCCGGCCGCTCCTGTACCGATGATGATGTTGCTGTTGTTAAAATTTACCCTGACCGGCGGGCTGAACCGGACGATTATGTTGCAAAAGATAATAACGAAACCGGTGAAATTATTGTCAAGGCACCAGCCAAAACCACCTATAGCTATATCAATCAACCGGAGGAGGAGAAGCGCGTGTTTTACAAAGGATGGATTTATATCGGTGATCTCGGGGTATGGGACGAAGATGAATATGTAACAGTTGTTGGACGCAAGGATGATATGATCATCTCATCCGGAGAAAATATTTACCCGGTGCAGGTAGAAGAAATACTGAATGAACATCCCGCCGTCGATGAATCGGTGGTTGTGGGCGTCCCCGATGAAACGCGCGGAGAGGCGGTCGTTGCGTACATCATCAAAGATGACGAGGAGAGGCTCACGACGAAAGAAATTGATAAATTTTGCCGGAATCACAAACGGCTCGCCGTTTACAAAAAGCCGCGCTATTATCGTTTTGTGGATGAAGTGCCTTACACCGCAACCGGAAAGAAAATTCATTATAAAATGCGAGAGCAGGCGGTTAAGGATCATAACCAGGGCCGGTTGGAGAGGGTATAACCATGGATGAACCGCTCGCTGTATCAATATTGCGTATGAAAGTGGGATGGGGCGATTGCGATGCCGCCGGCATAACCTATTATGCCCGGTATTTCGACTGGTTTTGTGATGCGCGGTTCAAACTGCTCAATGATTATAATTTAAAATACACGAAGTGGTTTCATCCTAACGATCTTCATCTGGTCGTACTGGAAACCGGCTGTGATTATAAAAACATCATTCGTCCGGAAGAAACTATTCTTGTGGAAACTGCGTTAATTTCTGTGAGCCGAAGTCGGGCTCAATTTAATTATCATGTTAAAAAAAATAATACGCAATTGGCTGCCTCCGGCTTCACTAAGCATGCCTATGTGGATCTTGAAGGCAATCCCTGCAACATTGAAAAATATAATCCCGAACTCTGGAAAAAAATAAGCCAGACTTTCTTAAAAAGCTAAAGATACTATAGTGAGTGAACGCATCGTCATAACCGGTATGGGAGCTGTAACCCCCATTGGAATCGGGGTTGACGAATACTGGTCAGCCTTAATCTCAGGGAAATGTGGTATCGGTCCCATTACCCGGTTCGATACAGATCATCTTCCCGTTAAAATTGCAGCGGAAGTTTCCGGTTTTCACCCGGAAGATTTTATAACCAAGAAACGCATCAACCAAACCGATATATTTACTCAATTTGCGCTGGCGGCTGCCCGCGAAGCTCTGGAGGACATTACCATCAGCAATCCGAACCGGTCAGGTATTGTTATGGGCAGTGCGGTTGAAGGGATTCGAACGGTTACGCAGACGCAAGAGCAACTCGCAAGAAACGACAATCACCGCGTGAGTCCTTATTTTATGCCGAGCATCCTGGGGAATGTCGGAGCCGCGCAAGTTGCGATCGTTCACGAATTGAAAGGGCCGGCGCTGTCAGTAAATACGGCGTGCTCAGCCGGGGCCGATGCCGCAGGATTATCCTTTGAAAAACTTAAAGCCGGACAGGCCGATTTGATGGTAGCTGTTGGTGCCGATTCATTTCTCTGTCCACTTATCATTGAAGGCCTGCATTCAGCGCGCGCTTTATCTACCCAAAATGAACAACCGGAAAAAGCCAGCCGGCCGTTTGATCGAAACCGCGATGGGTTTGTGATTAGTGAAGGGGCCGGCGCTTTAGTGCTCGAAACGCTGAGCCATGCCCAAAAGCGCGGCGCAAATATATATGCCGAACTGGTAAGCTATGCCAACACAGGCAGCGCCTATCATATCACTGCTCCTGATCCCGATGGAGAAGGAGAAATTCGATGCATGCAGGAAGCGCTGAAACAAGCGCATATAACTGTGAATGATATTGATTATATTAATGCTCATGCGACTTCTACACCTATTGGAGATCGTATTGAAACCAAATCTGTTAAAACAGTATTCGGTGAATCCAGCGCTCACATCCCCATGAGTTCCACCAAAGGGGCTACGGGTCATTTAATGGGTGCCGGCGGCATAACAGAATTAATTACCTGCATTCATGTTATCCAGAGTGGTGTAATCCCGCCGACGATTAATTTGCAAAACAAGGACCCGAAATGCGACCTGGATTATGTGCCTCATAAAGCACGCGAAACCGTTGTTGAAACAGCGATGTCGAATTCATTTGGTTTCGGTGGACAGAATGCATCGCTTATTGTACGTCGTTTTGGGTGATAGATGCACCTAAAACGCTTTCTATCATGATAACTAACTGTTTAGATAATAATTTTATGGATTTATCACGTATTAAAAATCTCGCTGAAGAGGGGCTGCCGGAAATGACGAAAATACGGCGCCACCTGCACCGTCACCCGGAGGTGAGTTATAAGGAATTCGAAACGACGGATTTTATCATTTCCAGGCTCGAAGAATTGGGTATACCGGTTGAGCGCCCGCTTGAGACCGGATGCGTCGGCATCATCGAGGGGGGAAAATCCTCTGATCGGGTCGTTGCACTTCGTGCTGATATTGATGCGCTTGCGATGGAAGAGGAGGGCGATGCCAAGGCCGAATTTTTATCAGAGAATAAAGGCGCCGCACACTGCTGCGGTCATGACGCGCACACGGCCAACTTGCTTGGCACCGCGCGTATATTAATGGAATGCCGCGATGAAATTGAGGGCAAGGTCGTGCTTATTTTTCAGCCTGGCGAAGAAAAATTACCGGGTGGCGGGCGCCTGCTTTGCGAGTCCGGATTTTTACAGGAACAGGGCGTGGATGTGATTTACGGGCTGCATTCCCTGCCTTCACTGCCGCCGGGACATATCGCCCTGCGCGAAGGTCCGCTTATGGCGCGCCCGGATGAGTTCGAAATTGACGTAATTGGGGAGGGTGGGCATGCGGCGACGCCGCATGATGCTATCGACCCCATCGTACTGGCGGCTGAGATCGTAACCCAATTGCAAACGATTGTCAGTCGTTCGGTCAACCCCACCGAACCTGCGGTGGTAACGATCGGTAAAATAGAGGGCGGATCGACCTTTAATGTTATTCCTGAAAAAGTATCGCTGAAAGGAACCGTCCGAACGTTCTCGGAGGAAACTGCCATGCTCATCAAAAAGCGGATGCACGATATTGTCAAAGGCGTGACCGACGGGGCCGGTGCTGATTATGAATTTCGGTTTAATGAAGGTTATCCGGCACTAATTAATACGCCGGAGGCTACGGACACCGTAATAAACACGGCTTCGCGTATTATTGGCGAGCAGAATGTACATGTGATGGATAAGCCCATCATGGGCGGTGAAGATTTTGCCTTTTATCTGCAGGAATTTCC
>DASQZL010000189.1:0-2569 GCA_035638715.1 Balneolaceae bacterium | reverse complement strand
AAAATTGGAAGTCTTAATATTAAGAGACTAAAATAGGATTTGATGCACGTATTGAATATACATATTCATCATTAAAGTTAATATTATAATAACTAAGATAAATGATAAACTTTTGATACGATATTCAAAGAAGAAAGTAATTTTTGGGTTTTATAAAATTTTATTAGTGCATTAAAAAGTTTTTTTACCCGTTAAAAAATGATTATCAGATTTACCGAGTTCATGTCATTGGAGACGTAGTGAGCTGGCCGAACCTTTTTTGGCTTTTTTCTCAAATAGAAGTTTAAATTTAGTTCCGTTCTTTGACTCGTAAGAAAAATTCGCGTTTAATTGTTTTGTAAGCGTGTTGATAATAGTAAAACCAAGCGATTTGTTATCCGAAAGAGAAAAATTTTCGGGCAGTCCTTCTCCGTTGTCACCTATAATCAGGCTGATTTTCTTGCCGTTTTGGCTCATTCTTACCATAATTATGGCCTTCTTATCCGAGTTAAAAGCATGCTCGCAGGCATTGGTTAGCAGTTCGTTGATAATAAGCCCGAACGGAATTGCCTGGTTAACATTAAGTTCGACTTCGTCAATACTTGTTCGAAAGCTAATATCACGGTTCGAGTATTTGGTATTCTTAATTGAGTTAATAATATCTGTTACGAATGAATCGAATTTTAAATTGTTAAAACTTTCAGCTTTATAAAGAAGTTCATGCACTTTTGCAATGGACATGATGCGCATTCGGGTATTTTGCAGGATTTTTCTAACCGATTCCTCCTTTACATTAAAATTTTCCATCTGCAGGAGACCGGTGATAATAGCCAGGTTGTTTTTTACGCGATGATGCACTTCGGCAAGCAATACTTCTTTCTCCTCGAGGGATTGCTGCAACTGATTCTGATATTTTTTAAGCTCGGAAATATCCAGTATTGTGCCGATGATGTAGTTCTTTTTCTCATCTTCAAAGTGGGAAAACGTGCATAATGAGGGGATAAAAGTTTCTTCCCGATTTCTGAATTTTGTCTGAACGGACGTTCCTCCCTCATCATAAATTTTCTGAAAAATATTACGGATAATTTTATGATCACTTTGCGGGAAAAAGTCTAATGGTTGGCTATAGGCTATTTTTTGTTCACTGAAACCGGTTGTTTTTCTGAATTCATTATTCCATCGTACGAAATTTCCTTTTTTATCAAACATAAAGAAGGGGATGGGCAAACTGTTGATTATTTTATCACTCAGCTCTTTTTCCCTTTGCAACTCGTTTTCTGCTTTTTTCCGGTCACTGATATCCCGAATGATGCAAACCAAATCCCCTGAATTTAACTTGTCAAGAGAAATTTCGAGTGGTATATCGGTGCCATCCTTTTTTTGAGCTCTAATTTCTCCACGCCAGTGATAATTTTCTTGAAGTTTTCTATCCAGAATATCATTAAAGCGTTTTTGTTGCTTAGTATTATAGAGTATTTCCCATCCTGCATCCATGAGATCATGGTGCTCATAATCAAAAATATCGGCAAAAGCATCGTTTATATAATTAAAATTGTAATTACCATCGAGAATGGCGATACCGTCATTCGAAGCCATGATCGCCTGGGAATACTTCGTGAGCTTCTTTTCTTTTTGGGTAACATTGCGTGCGGTTAGATACCAAAGGCCATCCCTTGTTGTAAAAGTATGTTCCAGAAAAATTGTTTTACCTGTATCTGTTTGCAGTGGAGCGGTGAAAGGCGTGGTGCTTTCTCGTTGTCGTTCAAGAAAATCAAATAAATTTTTGCGGGTCTTCCTGCTTTTGACACGGCTGCCGAATTTCTTGCCAATAATGTCTGAACGGTTGCATTCGAATAGATTTATTGCCTCTTCATTAATTTCCAGAATTTTATGGGTATCAGGATCGATGATGACCCGAATATCCGATAGGTTATCAAGAAAAATATTGACTTTTTTGAATTGATCGTTTCTTTGCTTAAGCTTTTTGGTCTGCTTTATCAGATTGAAACGAGCTACTACCTCCTTGCCCAATATTTTGAGGCTCTCTTGCTGATGTTGGGTAAGTTGACGAGGTTTATGATCGATTACGCAAATAGTCCCCAGATTATTTCCATCACTGGTTCGCAGAGGCATCCCGGCATAAAATCTGATATTCGGTTCATTCTTAACATAATAATTATCTTTAAACTGCTCATCTTTATGGGTATCCTCAATAATCATTAAGTCCTGTTTTTCAAGAGTGTGCGTACAAAAACTCAGATCACTGGTAATTCTTTCTATATTATTAATCCCTTTGCCGGACTTTGTTACCCAATGATTCTCTTCCAGTAAATTGACCAAAGATATCGGTACATCACAGATATTTGAAGCCAGTTCTACAAGCCCCTCCAACTCCTTTTCAATATCGGAATTGATAATTTGGAATGATTCTAATTCCTTTAGTCTTTTTTTCCCCTGCTCATCATCCGTAATCATATGATATGCATATAATTATTATTGGGTAGATCTGTTGTTTTTAAATGTATAAGACAACGAAAATATTCTTTGTAAAAATACTACAGGCATCAATAAAAACTACATAATACCGTAT
>DASQZL010000188.1:0-5571 GCA_035638715.1 Balneolaceae bacterium | reverse complement strand
AGCGATTTGCCTTTGGTTTCGGGCATGTATTGCAAGACAAAAATAAACTGCAGCAGCATCATGATGCTGAATATCAGGAAGGAGGTACCGCCGCCCAGCGCCGAGGCCATCACCGGAAAGGTCCAGGAGATGATAGCATTCATCGTCCAATTGCTGAAGGTGCCTACCGCCTGCCCCTCCGCCCGCACGCGATTGGGGAATATTTCCGAAATGTACACCCAGATAACCGCGCCCTGCGAGGCGGCGAAAAAGGCGATGAAGCCGACCAGGTAAATCATCACCCCGTAGCCGCCAAAATTCTTAAAATAGAATGCTTGTGCAACCAGCGCCAGAAATATGACCATGCCGACGGACCCGATCAAAAGCAGCTTTTTGCGCCCTATCTTATCGATGATTGTCATCGCGATGATGGTAAACACCAAATTGGTCACACCCACGGCAACCGACTGCAGAAGGGCCGTGTTCATAGACAGCCCGGTCATTTGGAAAATATGCGGGGCATAATAAAGAATGGCGTTGATGCCCGATAACTGGTTGAAAACGGCAATAGCAATGGCGGTAATGAGCGGAACACGGTATTTTGGGCTGAATATTTTTTCGGCCGCCTGTGCTGAGGCTGATTTCAGTGAGGCAATGATTTCATCAATCTCCTGATCCACATTTTCCGCCCCGGTTTTAGCGAGCACGTCCCTCGCTTCATCAACCCGGTCCTGTTTTACCAGCCAGCGTGGGCTGTCCGGCACAAAAAATATCAACACCATAAACAAAAAAGCCGGTATTGCTTCGATGCCAAACATCCACCGCCACGCCTGACCTGCGATAAAATCTGCAATCAAGTAGTTCGACAAAAACGCAATCAGAATCCCCAAAACAACATTTAACTGCTGAACGGCCACCAGTCGCCCACGCATGCGCGCCGGTGACAGCTCAGCGATATACATGGGTGAAATAACAGATGCTCCGCCAACCCCCAGCCCGCCAATAAACCGGAATGTCAGGAACAAGTACCAATTGCTCGTAAAGGCACACCCCAGTGCGGAAATTAAAAAAAGTGCCCCCAGCAGGGCCATGACGGGCCGGCGACCAAAAACATCGCCGGGCTTGCCTGCGCTGATCGAACCTATGATCGTACCGATAAGTGCGACTGCAACAGTGAATCCCAGTGAAAAATCGCCCAAGCTGAAAACCCGCTGCAGGGCTGAAGTCGTTCCCGAAATCACCGCGGTATCAAATCCAAAAAGGAAGCCACCCAGTGCAGCAACCACTGTACTCGACAGTAAATAAAATTTAGTATTCACCGAAACAGCCCGCAATGATGCGTGATTATCCATTCAACTCCGATTTTTTATAATTTTGGTTTGCAGTTGTTAAGCCCAATGATATATCAGCTTTTTATTTCTTTATAGGAAATTTCATATTTTCATGGCCTATAAGTAATTTATTTTGAAAACCATTTATTGTTTGATATACACGGCATATATTATTAATATCTTAAATATCTTTTCTTGAAATTCTATTAAATTGAACTATTTTTTCTCGTAAATAATAAAATCAACCGTTCCAAAACCGTATATTTACCGATCTCCGATAATTTCAGGAAATCAAATGTAAGCGGTTTACAATAACTGTTTTTAATAAACTCCTCAATATTATACTAATATTTACCTTATGAAAAAATTACTAATTGCAGTAATCCTGTTGCTTGGCGGCCTGGGGGTTGTTTCCTGCAGCCATAAAAATAAATCAATGAACAATTTTACGTTTAACCGGCCCAGTGATTCTACTGTTACCCGAAAGGTCAATTCCCTTTTGGGTAAACTCACATTAAGCGAAAAGATCCAGATGCTGGGAGGAACGGGGTTCACCACCCAGCCAATTAAGCGACTGGGTATCCCACCTTTGAAGATGGTGGATGGCCCTTTGGGTGTTCGTGCCAGTGAGATAAGTAACGGAACCCACTGGAGGGCCACGGCTTTTCCAAGCGGGACGGCGATGGCGGCAAGCTGGGATACCACCCTGGTTCATAATACCGGAGTAGCTCTCGGCGAAGAACTGCGTGGCGAGGGACAGGATGTGTTGTTGGGCCCGAATGTTAATATTGCGCGTAATCCGCGGGCTGGACGAACGTTTGAGGGTTTTGGAGAGGATCCTTATCTGACCTCCCGGATGGGCGTCAATTATATTAAAGGGTTGCAGTCGCAGGGTGTTGCAGCTACGGTCAAGCATTTGGCGGTTTATACCCAGGAATATCACCGGATGTTTATAAATTCCAAGGTAAACCGCCGGGCACTGCATGAAATTTATTTTCCTGCGTTTAAAGCGGCTATTCACCAGGGACATACCCTGGCGCTGATGTCTTCCTATAACAAGGTAAATGGTGTATATGCCAGCGAAGATCATTACCTGCTGACCGATGTTCTGCGAAACGAATGGGGATATAAAAACCTGGTAATGTCGGACTGGGGAGCCGTTCATGCAACCATGCCGACCGAAACCAGCGGCCAGGATTTGGAAATGCCAACCGGCCGCTATTTAAATGCTTCAACCATCAAGCCGCTTTTAGCCTCTGGAAAAGTAACCAAGCAACATATCAATCAGCAGGTGCGTCATATATTACGGGTTATCGTCTCACTCGGGTTGATGAACCATCAGCATCAAAAAGATTCAACCCTGGTTAATAATTCAGCTCATCGTAAGCTGGCCAGGAAGGTGGCACGCGAGGGCATCGTTCTCTTGGAAAATCATCATAATCTACTGCCGCTTGATCTTAACGGTGTCGATACCGTTACTGTGATGGGACCTGCAGCCAAACACGTGATGCGCGGGGGCGGCAGTTCAGAAGTTCAACCTCCCAGACAGGTAACCCCCTGGCAAGCTTTGACCCAGCGCATAGGCCAAAAGGTAGCGCTTAAGTATATTCCCGGCGTTATGACTGACCGTGAAGCGCCCGCTATATCTGGGAAACAGCTTTATACCCCTTATAATGGTGGTAAAATGGGCCTGAAAGGTGAATATTATGCTAATAATGATTTCAGTGGCTCACCGGTGGTCACGCGGGTAGATTCGGCCGTACAATTTGGCGCCGGCAGCGGGGGTTCATCCATTGGGAGTATCGTTTCCAAACCGGACAGCATTTTTAATAATGGCTTTTCAATGCGCTGGACCGGCTCGGTTCAGGTCCCCGTTTCAGGTACGTATGTTATTGATGTTACAGATAACAACGGTATGCGGTTCTATTTTAACGGCAAACAGGAGTTGCAGGCGAAATTGCATTACGGCGTGGCGCCACACGATTATAAAGTTCACCTGAAGGCTGGGAAAAAATATCCTATCCGTCTTGATTATTATTCGCGCGGCAGCGGGGTGCACATCAAACTGGGAATACGTCGCTCGAATGCCTATCTTATCAAAAAAGCTGTACAGGCAGCAAAATCTTCCAAGTTGGTGCTCGCTTTTGTGGGGGTAAATAGTAATTTCGCGTCGGAAGGCCACGATCTGGAGTCATTACGTTTGCCGGACGGGCAGGATAGCCTGCTGGATGCGGTAACCAAAGCTAATTCCAACACCGTCGTATCGGTATCTGACGGCGAACCATTGGTGATGACCCCTTGGAACAGGCAAGCCGGCGCGGTGCTGGATGCCTGGTTTGGCGGCGAAGAAACCGGCAATGCCATAGCAGATGTACTGATGGGTGATTACGATCCCGGGGGTAAATTGCCGATCACCTTCCCGGAAAAGTGGAGCGATTCGCCGGCTGCCAAAACGTATAAGCAAAATGATAGCACTGCTGTTCACCAGGAAGGAATTTATGTTGGCTACCGCTATTTTGATGAGCATAATATCAAACCGGAATATCCCTTCGGCTATGGCCTTTCCTACACCAGCTTCTCCTTCTCCAATATAAAGGCCACCAAGCAGGACAGCACTGTTAAAGTAACCTTCACCATTAAAAATACCGGCAAAACCGCCGGGCAGGAAGTGGCCCAAGCCTACATTCACAAGGAAAATTCCAGTGTAAAACGGGCGCCACATGCTTTGAAAGGCTTCAGCCGCGTTCACCTGTCGCCCGGTCAGTCCGAAAAGGTGACTATCAACTTTCCACGCAGCCAGTTTGCCTATTACAACACTCAGCACAAAAAGTGGGCAGTTGAACCGGGGGCGTATACCATTCTGGTGGGATCATCATCGCGCGACTTACCGCTGCAAACGAAGGTGAGCTGGTAATTTTCAAGACAAAATTCTTAGCAGATTATGATCAACAGGTTTCGATGTAGTCCACCTTGCCGGTGGACCACATCTAATTAACGTAAATTCGATATAGGTGATTAGATATCCGCTTATTCATTTAGGTGCATCTTTTTTTATAACGTTACTTTTGATTGGTCAATAACAACTAAAACTCACCTGCGGGTAAAAATAATGGCTTTGGGGAGACTTACTACAAAAAGAATTCCTTTTCACGCGTATTTGAAATAGGCTTTATTGAAAGGCCGTGAAAAAAGCTTTTACACGGAGTGATCCTGAAGTGTCAAAGAGCCACACGTTGCGTATTTCTCTTGGCCATTTTTTGCCTCCGCAGCAAAATAATTCTATACACGGGTATAATACTTTTGTAAAAGAATGGAAAATTGTTGGGATTTTTCCTCTATCCAGTCAGTCTGGTACGGGGTATTTAAATTCACGAATCAATAAAAATCGCCTTTAATCGACGTCTTTTACGCACCGGAAGCCCATATTGCCGGTTGAGCTGTCGGGGGTGTTTTTTGTGCGAGCGGCCACGCGGTAGCGATTGCAATACGATTTGTGGCACAGATACGATCCCCCGCGAATGACCCGGGCGGTGCCCTGTCCGGGTCCCTCGGGATTGTCTTTGATCCCCAGTAGCGGATAATGCGGGCTAAACCAATCCTGGCACCATTCCCAGACGTTGCCCGACATATTGTAGAGTCCGAAGCCGTTGGGAGGGAAACTCTCAGCCGGGGCCGTACCGGGGTAGCCGTCTTCCACCGTATTTTTTTCCGGAAACTCGCCCTGCCAGATATTGCAATGATGCTTGCCGCCCTGCAGCAGCTTATCCCCCCAGGGATAGGTTTTTTGGGTCAGCCCGCCGCGCGCCGCATATTCCCACTCGGCTTCGGTGGGCAGCCGCTTTCCGGCCCACCGGCAGTAGGCCACCGCATCGTTCCAGGAGACATGCACCACCGGGTGATCCATCCTGCCCTCGATAGAACTGTCCGGGCCTTCCGGCTGCTTCCACCACGCTCCTTCAACCCCTTTCCACCAGGGCGTCTGCTTTGGCGAGGGCGGGTCGGCCCGCAATATCTTTTCCGGCAGGAACTGATAAAATACAAACGACCAGCCAAATTTTTCAGCTTCAGTCCTGTAGTCGGTCTCGCCTGCAAACCGGGCAAATTGCCTGTTTGTAACCGTTGTCTGATCTATCAGAAATGGGTCAACCTTTACCCGGCGTACCGGACCTTCGCCGTCGTCCTCGAATCCATTGCCCGAATCCGTGCCCATTAAAAACGTGCCGCCTTCCAGCCGCACCATTGCTTTATCGTCCGGGCCGTC
>DASQZL010000187.1:0-5965 GCA_035638715.1 Balneolaceae bacterium | reverse complement strand
TCCTGTAGCAGTCGGTCCATTATTACACAAGATGCGATGCTTCTTCTTTTTCTTTTTCCAGACTTTCCACTGCACGGTTGATATTCAGGTAAAATTGATCAGGCCCAACCACTTCTTCCAAGCCAGAACGCTTAAACATATCGCGCACCGGTCCTTTTAAACCGGTGAATATCACATCAATGTCACGTTGCTGGTACTCGTCTACCAATTCTTTAAGAGCGTGCAGGGCGCTGGTGTCCACTTCATTAATTCCGATAGCATCAATAATTACCTGGTCGAGATCTTTTCCGCTTTCAATTTCCAGTTCTTCAAGTTTTTCTTTCATGTAGGGGATGTTGGCAAAATAGAGCGACGCATCGACGCGTACAATAATCGTATTCGTTTGTGTAAGTCCCTCGGGATGCCGTTCCAGATCACGGTAATGATCCGTATTGGGCAAACGACCAAGCATAACAATATTTGGATAGCTGCTGCGATAAATGACAATACCCAGTGAAATCAATATGCCAATACCGATACCTTCCAGAATCCCCAGGCCGAGCGTGGCAAGAAAAGTAACCAGCATAAGGATGAATTCGCGGCTTCGTACTCTCCATAGAAATGCTGCTTCTCCTACATCAATAAGTCCCGGTACGGCTGTTATGATAATGGCAGCAAGTGCTGCCTGGGGCAGATAGTAAATAAGGGGCGTGAGAAAAAGAGCTGTTAGGGCAACCAGGGCCGCGCTTATCAGTAATGATATGCTGGTCTGAGCGTTATTTTCATCATTAACGACCGTTCGCGAAAAGCTGCCGGCCACCGGATAGGTATGAAAGACAGAGCCAATCATGTTGGCCAGGCCGATACTAAATAATTCCTGGTTGGAGTCTACCTTGTAATTTGGGTTCTTTCGCCGCATCGTCTTGGCCAATGCAATAGACTGGGTGAAACTCAGCAGCGCGACAGCCAGGGCAGTGGGCATCAGTTGCCAGAGAGGAATGCTTGCAAAAGGAGGGATCCCCGGTTTCGGAAATCCTTCTTGTACATGCCCGATGATACTGATGCCTTCTTTACTGTTCAGCCTGAATGCCCAGACAAATAAAATAGCAAGTGTGATGGTAATAAGCTGGGCAGGCATGGCAGGTTTCCACCATTTGATAAATAAAATAAGCAGTATACAACCTACGCCTATATAAAGGGTGGGCAGATTAACATGACTCAGTTTAGAAAACAGATCACCAATAATCTTATAAATATATTTGCTGCGCGCCAGTTGAACGCCTACCAGTTTGCCCAATTGATTGAAGCCGATAACTAATGCAGCGGCCGAAGTAAAACCGCTGAGTACCGGTTTGGAGATAAAATTCATAAGGAAACCCAACCGGAAAGCTCCCATGAGGAACTGTGTAATGCCAGCTAATAGAGTCGTGACCAGCACAAGCTCAATAAAACGTGAACTACCAGGCGCAGCGATGGCTCCCACACCTGTAGCTACAAGAATAGAAACAATTGCTACAGGACCTATTCCGAGCTGTCGGGAAGTACCAAAAAGGGTATAAATTATAAGTGGTACAACAGAAGTATATAAGCCATAAACGGCAGGCAGGCCCGCAAGTTGAGCGTAGGCCATGCTTTGCGGGATGAGAAGAATACCCACTGTCAGCCCAGCGCGTAAATCATTTCTGAAATGACCAGCTGAATAATCAGATAGCCAGTCGGTAATTGGGATATAACGATTAATCAGCGTTTTATCGCTGTTATTCATCGTAGTATCAAAACAATTATCTTATAAGTTACTTAAAGTTATTTTTTTCTATTTTTATTAGCAATTAAATTTAATATTCCATTCCAGGATGAATATGCAAAATTACCCAAAAAGTTAGTTTTTGAATTGCCATTACAGCTAAAATGGCAGAGCAAATTTAAGGCAAGTCGCTCAATGGAATGAATGGAAGCGCAATATTTCCTGCCTAATCAATCTGGCATATTCTTTAATTCAGAGGGCGTTGAAAAACCTAAAGCATCATCCTAAATTTTTAGTTCTGAACGGTGCTTAAAGTCAAGCAGCTATAGCATTTTTTTATTGAAAGATTCAAACCGGCTCTCGACGGCTACTTGATGTTGTGTAAATCAGCCGGGGTCGGACACGGTTGCAAATGTATTCATGTGATAACCTTTTCACAACCATTATAAATAGTATTATCATTTAATATCTCCACAGAATACTCTCAGGTTTACAATAAAAATATGTAGTTACGCAAAGCGCTCTGGCAATTATACAATATTCCTATTGTGAAGGTATTGCACGCATGCAAGACTTTTATGTGTATGCATTTATCCGCAGAGCCGGGTAAAGAATCAGTTCACATTTGTTTCGCCTGAAAAGCTATTTTTGCAAAAAGAATATAAAATTAAATCTTAACCGGCGATTTGGTACAGAACTTGTACTATATAAAAACCGGAAAGAGTAAGTAATTCAAAGCCCTCAATGAGTGATTGGTTTAAGAATTGTTAAAACTGATTGTTTTTATTAATTTTGTTTCGTTTTTAATGATAAAAGGGAAAAGTCGTGATAATAACTGTACCAAAAGAAACTGCAGAGCATGAAAAAAGAGTAGCCCTTGTACCTGATACGATAGGCAAACTGATTGAAAAAGATATTGAGGTATTGGTTGAAAAAGGGGCGGGGACATCTTCGAATTATCCTGACGAATTATATCGGGAAGCCGGCGCTTCGATTACGGAAGATCGGTCAGAGATCTTCACCAAAGCGGATTTATTGATCTGCATCCGAACGCCGGACGAAGATGATTTGGAGAAACTGAATGAGGGCGCCATCCTGATTGGTTTTTTACAGCCCTTACAGGACGAGGGGGTATTCGATTTTTTAAGGAAAAATGATATCACATCTTTGGCGATGGAAGCCATTCCACGTATTTCGCGCGCGCAGAATATGGATGCGCTTTCATCAATGAGTTCTATTGCGGGTTATAAATCTGCCTTAATTGGTGCAGACGAACTGGACCGCTATATGCCAATGATGATGACAGCGGCCGGGACGATTGCGCCGGCCAAGGTACTGGTGCTTGGAGCCGGAGTGGCCGGGTTACAGGCTATTGCCACCGCCAAGCGGCTGGGCGCCTCAATCGAAGCCTTTGATATTCGCCCTGCGGTTAAAGAACAGGTCGAAAGCCTCGGAGCTACATTTGTGGAAGTTCCCGATCTGGATGAGGATACCGAAACCGAAGGAGGCTATGCCAAAGAGCTGGCCGAAGATAAGCAGGAACGCCAGCGGCAGGTGATTCACGAACATGCCAGGAAGTCGGATATCATCATCACAACAGCGCTTATACCCGGAAAACAAGCGCCATTGTTGGTTACGGAAGAGATGATCCATGATATGCACTCCGGAGCTGTTGTCGTTGATTTGGCTGCAGAACAAGGGGGGAACTGCGAGCTTACGGAAGCTGGAAAAACCGTCAATGTTAATGGGGTAAAGGTAGTTGGGCCGTTGAATATCCCCAGCAGTCTCGGATATCACGCAAGCAAGCTTTACTCTAAAAATATGATGGCGTTGCTAAATCATCTGCTGGATGATGACGGACGCCCTCAATTTGATTTTGAAGATGAAATTACGTTAAACACTACAATAACGCATCAGGGCGAGATCATTAGCCCACTCTTGAAAGACAATTAGGAATTACGAATGAGGAATTTAGAATTTTTCCGAAGCGGCTTCAATGTCCTAATTCGTAATTTTAAATTCTTAATTTTTTAAAAATAGATTGTAAATTGATAAAAAAGGAGAATCATGTCAGGAATTATATTTAATCTTTTCATTTTTGTATTGGCCTCCTTTGTGGGGTATCTGGCCATTTCGAAAGTGCCGCCAACGCTGCACACGCCGTTGATGTCGGGCGCCAATGCTATTTCTGGAATTACGATTATCGGTGCTCTCATAATCGCCGGCCAATTAAATAGTTCTGCGGCGCGTATTATTGGTTTTGTGGCTATTATTTTTGCGACCATTAATGTCGTGGGGGGATTTGCCGTAACCGACCGTATGTTGGAAATGTTCAAGAAAAAAGACGAAAAGGGAGGAGCTGTCGATGAGTAATTTTATAATTGAGCTACTGTATCTGCTGGCAACCGGCATATTTATTATTGGTATTACACGACTGAGTTCACCGGCTACCGCGCGATCAGGTAATCAGTTGGCCGCCCTGGGCATGCTTATCGGGGTGGTAGTAACACTTTTTAACCAGGAAATCGGTTCATACTGGTTTATCGGTTTTGGAATTCTGATTGGCGCCGTAATTGGACTGGTTGCAGCCCGGAAGGTTGAAATGACGGCTATGCCAGAAATGGTGGCTATTTTTAACGGCTTCGGTGGGGGCGCATCGGCCTTGGTAGCCTGGGGTGAGTTAACGCGTTTATCACCAGCAACTCTTGGAACGGAGCAGTTAATAACGATTGGGCTGAGTATTCTTGTCGGATCGATTACGTTTACCGGCAGCTTTATAGCCTTTGGAAAATTGAGAGGATTTATCAGTGGAAATCCGGTTACATTTACCGGCCAAAATCTGATTAATCTCGTCCTTATTCTCGGTACATTCGGGCTGATTGGGTGGTTTACGATTGAGCCGACCAGTCTGCTTGCCTTCTGGCTGATATTTGGTATCGCCCTCTTGTTGGGAATTCTCACGGTCATCCCGATCGGCGGGGCTGATATGCCGGTGGTAATTTCACTGTTGAACTCCTATTCCGGCTTGGCTGCATCGATGGCTGGTTTTGTGATCAATAATAATTTGCTCATTATCAGTGGGGCGCTTGTTGGAGCAGCGGGCTTAATTCTGACGAATATTATGTGTAAGGCGATGAACCGCTCGCTCAGCAATGTGCTGTTTGGCGGCTTCGGTGGAGATTCCGGCGGTAGTTCAAGTCCGGCGGCTGAGACCGATCGCGTCGTACGTGAAACAACGGCCGAAGACGTGGCCCTGCAGTGCGCCTATGCCGACAAGGTTGTCATCACGCCCGGTTACGGTTTGGCGGTGGCCCAGGCTCAGCACGCGCTCAAGGAAGTAGCCGATAAGCTGGAAAAACGCGGTGTGGAAATTAAATATGGAATCCACCCGGTAGCGGGACGTATGCCCGGTCACATGAATGTACTGCTGGCCGAAGCGGATGTGCCCTATGATCAGCTATACGATCTGGAGCAAATTAATCCGGAATTTAAATCAACGGACGTTGTACTTGTAATTGGAGCAAACGATGTGGTAAACCCGGCTGCAAAAACGGAACCCGGGAGCCCTATCTACGGTATGCCCATTCTGAATGTTGATGAAGCCAAGCGAACCATCATTTTCAAGCGTTCACTGAGTCCGGGTTTTGCGGGTATTGATAACGAGCTGTTTTACAAGGAAACCAATCAAATGTTTTTTGGAGATGCCAAAGATTCACTGCAGGCTTTGTCACAAGCCTTAAATGATCTATGATTTTTTAAGTCACCTTTATTTATAATCGGCGTAAATCATATCGGAATGTAGGGGGATGGGTCAGTTTACTTTTTCTTCTTTTTTAATAACGTTTTCCGGGATGCTAAAACTGTGCTGTTCCACTCTGATTTGTTAAGAGTAAATACATAAGGATATCCTGAAGCTACGGCTTCAAATGTTGCCTTTTGGCCTTTTAAGGGTTCTATACGCAACGTTTTTTGATTACCGTTAGCTAAATGAAGCTGAATGGTGTAGAGTGGCTTGCTAAAATCGGAGACGGATAACGAATCTATAAAGCTACGGGCATGGAGCGGGGCGAACTGCCTGATAATGTAATTCACCTTATCTTTTTTGAGGGTGTCACGGTTTGAAATCCATTTTCCGCCATCGACTTTTTTTATAGTATAGGAACTGTCGGCCGGAAACTTGAAATCAATTGCGGAAATTTTGCTTCGATTCAGTTTCCAGACTTTTTTGTTGCGCCACTGGTT
>DASQZL010000186.1:0-2824 GCA_035638715.1 Balneolaceae bacterium | reverse complement strand
TAGTCCCGGCTAAGGCTCCCCATTTCCCGTAAATTTCGACTTCAAAATGACGGCCAAACCTATAATGCAAAGACGCGATTAATCGCGTCCCTACTTTATGAATTCCTGCATACTATGGATGGCCTTTGATACATGATTATAAACGCTCTGAGTATTTATTTGCATAACCCGGGCGATTTCATCATTGGATAAACCATTATAAAATTTTAAGTAAATTGCTTCTTTTTGTCGCTTGCTTAAAGATTGCAGGGCCTGTGTCAATTCCTTTTTCCTCTCCTGTTTAGTCTCAAAATGAATCATCAGTTCTTCGACATTATAAATTTCTTTAAAAACATTCTCTTCATACGTATGATTTCGCCGTGTGCGGTTCTTCTTTTTTTCAAGTCGCCTGAAAATAATACGCCTGAGAGATGAAAACAGATAGGCCCGTACCGATTTTGCCTCGTTTATACTCTCCCTTTGTTCCCAAAGCGTCAAAAAAAGTTCCTGTATAGCATCTTTCACAAAAGCAGCCTCAGGGACTATTTTATATCCATAGTTAAAAAGCCACGAATAAGAAACGAAAAACAATTCAGACAGAGATTCCCTCTCGCCTTCTCTTATCGCAGCCCAAAGACTACTCAATTCATCCGTTTTATAATCTGTATGACTCTTGTTGCGTAACTTTGCCAACATAAAACCACCTTGTTTATGATATTTGCCAGATTATGCCCCTTTCCATGCAATCCAAAGTAATAAGGATATGCTTAATCTGTATTTTATAATTTTTGGAACCGCTACCAAGCCATGATTGAACATTTGTTCACTGTCGAACTTTTGTTCTCTATTAATTTAATAAATACAAATTAAATGTCAATTTTTTTTAATGAATTGTAAAAACAACTCTCAAGACAGTATTTGAATATTTTCCAAATTAGTATACTTCAATCTTAAAGTAATTCTACAAAAACCGGTAATTTTTGTGCTTGAATTTTTATTTATTTTCATTTGAATTGCTAATATTTTATACAAAATAATCATTTTAAAATTTCGATAAGCTGATGATTAGAAAAATTTATGTTATCTTATCTGTTTGATTATTTATAGCAAGTGCCTAAAGACAGGCATACAGATGCTCCTCACAGGGCCACTCTGTGTATTATTAATTTTGTATTTTCCTTTCTGCCTGCAAAAATTAGTCGGCGGGAGAAATACTGAATAACGATTTTAGCTGAATGGCAAGAACGAATAATACCATAGATATTCGCCTCATCAGCAAGGTGAGCTCGATGTATTACAATCAAAATTATAATCAACGAGAAATTGCAGAGCGTCTTCATCTTTCCCGGCCCAAAGTCTCACGATTGCTCAAAAAAGCCCGTGAAAAAGGTATCGTTCAAATATCCGTTATCACTCCCAACGGAAACTTCATGGAAACCGAGAGTACACTGGAAAACGAATTCGGATTAAAAGAAGCGTTAATTGTTGATGTTAACGCTTCTGATAGCAAAACGATTAAAAGACAAATTGGTACGGCTGCTGCAGATTATCTTCATCGTACCGTATCTGGCGGTGAAGTTATCGGTGTAACCTGGGGAACAACCCTGCAAGCCATGGCGGATGCCATGCTACCGAAACCGATAAATGATATCCATGTTGTACAGTCTCTTGGAGGGGTTGGCCCGCCGGAAGCCAAGGCACATGCGACGGACATCTCGCGCCGGCTTTCCCAGATTCTTGAAAGCCGGCTCACCCTGCTGCCGGCACCCGGTATCGTTCACAGTACGCAGGCCAAGGAAATCCTTCTTTCTGACCGACAGGTACGGGGAGCCCTGGATCGTTTTGAAGACATCGACATTTTATTTGTCGGCATTGGAGCGATAAATACCAATCCGGTTTTAGCCCGAAATAGCCAGGAAATTCCCGACTATTTGCATAAGCAGATTATTAATTCGGAAGCCGTCGGAGATATCGCGCTTCATTTTTTTGATATAGACGGCAATGAGATTGATTCGGACCTAAAGGATCTGGTGATTGGGATATCCATTGAAGAACTTAAACAAATTGATACCGTTGTCGGTCTTGCCGGCGGAAAAGATAAAGAGGATGTCATTCGGGGCGCACTTAACGGGCAACTTATTGATGTCTTAATCACTGACAATCAGACGGCCATGCATTTAGCTGATGAAAAAGTCGGCAACGAGAATACCGAATCTAAATGAGTATAAAGATTTTAAGAATTGTCTCCTCCCTTTCTTTATTTGAACTTCATTTCAGTTGACAAATAACCTAATTTAGAAATAACAATTCTGGATTTTTGTGTATCCATTCGTATAAATGGATGGTAGCTGTTCTTGGTGTCACTCGTGAACGGGCAAAATGAAACCAAACACGCCAGTCGGGACGCTTTCTCATCATATGGAATCTGCTTCACGTTGTTTGGCTACCCTGAACGCTGTCCAAAGTGTAGATTCCCCCGGGAACCGGGCAAAAACTGTTAAAAGCCAAGAACATTTTTCCTCCTTGAGGCAGGGTGGCCCTCCCGCGGGTTTTCCTCTCGAAAGGATGCCTTTGGCTCGGAAGGGCCCGGGAGGAGTGATACTTCTCATCGCTCTTTACTACTCCAATAATATTTAAAATTCTTCAGGCTGCAAGGAATGATCTCTATTCGTTAATGCGTTTTAAGTTTTAAAATCATACAAACTCCAATTACCGCTTAATCCCAATAATACAATCTATTATTTATTGGAGCGTTAGTTAACTAAAAAATTTTATTATGCAGACCAGTAAACAAAAAAGTTTTACCGAAGTCATAAAAAGCGATACGCCCGTTCTTGCAGATTTT
>DASQZL010000185.1:0-15462 GCA_035638715.1 Balneolaceae bacterium | reverse complement strand
GAAAAACGGCGTGTGCCGCCCGCCCTCATCCTTGCTCAGCACATACACCTCGCAGGAAAACTTCTTGTGCGGGGTGATCGAACCCGGCGCGCACAACACCATACCCCGCTGCAGTTGCTCCTTGTCGATGCCCCGCAGCAGAATCCCCGCATTGTCTCCGGCCTGGCCTTCCTCCAGCATCCGGTTGAACATCTCAATGCCCGTCACCACGCTTTCCATCGGCTCCTCGATGATCCCCACGATCTCTATGTCGTCCTGAAGGTGCACCACGCCCCGCTCAATGCGGCCCGTGGCCACCGTCCCGCGGCCGGTGATCGAAAATATATCCTCCACCGGCATCAAAAACGGCTGGTCTATGTCCCGCTCGGGCGTCGGGATCGTCTCGTCGACGGCCTCCATCAAATCCAAAATCGCCTGCTCGTCGGCCTCGTTGCCTTCCAGGGCCCCCAGCGCCGAACCTTTAATCACCGGGATGTTATCCCCGTCAAACTCGTAGCTGCTCAGCAGCTCGCGGACTTCCAGCTCCACCAGCTCGATCAGCTCTTCATCGTCAACCAGGTCCGTCTTGTTCATAAATACCACAATCTGCGGGACCCCCACCTGCCGGGCCAGCAAAATATGCTCACGGGTCTGCGGCATCGGCCCGTCGGTGGCCGCTACCACCAGAATCGACCCGTCCATCTGGGCCGCCCCCGTTACCATGTTCTTCACGTAGTCGGCATGCCCCGGGCAGTCCACATGCGCATAGTGGCGGGCTCCCGTCTCATACTCCACGTGCGCCGTGGCTATCGTAATACCCCGCTCCTTCTCCTCCGGGGCATTGTCTATGTCAATAAATTCCTTCGCCACGCCCCCGTAGTGCTTGGCCATCACCTTCGTTATGGCCGCCGTCAGGGTCGTCTTCCCGTGGTCTACATGCCCGATCGTTCCTATGTTTATATGCGGCTTGTCCCGCTTGTAGGTCTCTTTTGCCATGGTGTCGTAATTTTTCAGTTAATCTTAAAATCGTAAAACAATAGCTGCGCTTCTACATTGCCTGTTTGTCCCTCATACAGAAGGGTAAGCAAACATGGATATGTATTCAACAATTCATATCCGAGCCGTTAGTCGGATTTGAACCGACGACCCCTTCCTTACCATGGAAGTGCTCTACCTCTGAGCTATAACGGCTTTAATGTTACAACCTCCTCCGCAAAAAGGATCGAGCGGGCGACCGGCCTCGAACCGGCAACATCCAGCTTGGAAGGCTGACACTCTACCAATTGAGTTACGCCCGCTGATAATTTGTTAATTTACTAATTTATTGATTTCATGAATTAATCATTTAATCGATAAATCATCGTTCAACAATTCCGGTGTGGGGGGAGTAGGATTCGAACCTACGAAGTCTCACGACAACAGATTTACAGTCTGCCCCAGTTGGCCACTTTGGTATCCCCCCAGCTTTAGGTTGAAATACGTTTTATCAGAGCCAGCGGCCGGAATCGAACCGACGACCGGCTGTTTACAAGACAGCTGCTCTACCTCTGAGCTACGCTGGCCAAGATTCAATCTGTAATAGAACAATCTTATCGGCTCCGGTATAATAATTTACTCTCTTTAAAAGCTACTTCATCCTTGTAAAACAAAAGGGCAAAATAGCTTATATCAGAGTGGAATTATTTTAAATCCGAGAGACCTCAAAGGTAAAAACAACTCACGCTATTGTCAATACAAATATTAATAAATACTATGTTTTTCTTTTTTTCCAATTTGAAATTGTCAGAACAGCAATTATTTCCAAATATAGCTAATTTCAAACAGTTCATATTCAAAATATATGCTCTATATAGTAAACAAAACTCCTATCAGGACTTAACCGTATTTGCAAAGGATTGAGTATCCGTTATACCAAAACGCTTTGGGGGTCCGCCTATTTATAAACAAGCACAGATGTGCGAGCAGAAATGCCTTTTTTTTCTCCTTCAAAACCTAATTCTTCCGAAGTGGTAGCTTTAACTGAAATATGGTCTTTTGCTATGTCCAAATCATTCGCAATATTATCTCGCATCTGATCGATATAAGCTGCCAGCCTGGGTTCCTGGGCAACAATCGTTGCATCAATATTGCCAATTTTCCATTCTCGGTTTCTGATTTTCTTTGCAGTTTCAATTAAAAGTTTACGGCTGTCAATATTTTTGAATTCTTCTTCATCATCCGGAAAATGCGAGCCGATATCTCCGAGAGCTACAGCGCCAAAAAGTGCATCAATAATAGTGTGCAATAAAACGTCAGCATCCGAATGTCCCGAAAGGCCTTTCGAATAATCGATATGCACCCCACCAAGTATGAGTGGTCGTCCTTCAACCAACTGATGTACATCGTAGCCTGAGCCCACGCGAATATCTTTCATTCCCAACCTTCATTTTGTTTTAAAAGAAAATCAGCCCATTTAAGATCCTGCGGAAAAGTAATTTTTATATTACGCGAACTACCCCGCACAATTTTTACCGGTTCACCCAACCGTTCGACCAGTGATGCATCATCTGTACCGATATAGTCTTGATCAGCAGCGCTGGCATGGGCCTTTTTCAGTAGTTCAGTACGAAAAACCTGGGGCGTTTGTACCTGCCACATAAATTTACGTTCAGGCGTTTCCTGTACCATTTGATGGGCATCCACTTTTTTTAGCGTGTCCTTGCTGGGGATGCCAAGAATAGCCGCCCCCGTTTCTTCCGCCTCCATGCAGCAGCGCTGAATTTGTTGAAGCGTCACAAAAGGGCGCACCGCATCGTGAACAAGCGTCAGATCGATTTCTGATACTTTCATCAACGCTTTAAATACCGATTGCTGCCGCTCGTCGCCTCCCAGCACACATTCCCATGAAATTCTATCTCCCAGCTGATTACGCAGGATGTGACGCGCTTCTTCCATGTAATCAACCGAGGTAGCCACTAAAACATGGGTCAATCCGTCAAGCGGTAAGAAGGAAGAAAGCGTATGGGCTAAAATAGGTCGATTATGCAGCTTGATAAATGGCTTGGCCGTTTCTCGCTGCATACGCTGACCTGAACCTGCTGCCGGTATAATGAGAGCTTTTGAAGACACGGGCATTAAAGTATTAGCATGGCATCGCCAAAGGCAAAAAATCGATAATCATTTTCAACCGCTTCCTCATAGGCCTCCATAAGAAAGTCGTAGCCGGCAAATGCAGCCCCCAGCATAATCATCGTTGATTCCGGCCGATGGAAATTCGTAATAAGGGATTCCGTAATCTTAAAATCATAAGGCGGATATATAAATTTATCGGTCCACCCGGTACCCGGTTTGGAAATGCCGCTTGCTGTGATGCTGGTTTCAATAGTACGCACAGATGTTGTACCACAGGCCACCACCTTGTTGTCTTTACTTTTTAAAGCCTTATTAATTTTTTCAGAGGTTTCTGCCGAAATATTATAATTCTCCGAATCCATTCGGTGCTTTGTAAGATCTTCAACGGCCACCGGGCGGAAAGTACCCCAGCCGATATGCAGTGTAATTGGGACAAATTCCACGCCTTTATCTTCCATTTCATTTACCAGCTCCGGCGTGAAGTGCATACCGGCTGCCGGGGCGGCAACGGCTCCCCGTTCTTTTGCAAAAATAGTTTGATATTGCTCCTTGTCGGCATCGGTGGGTTCGCGGTCAATATAAGGCGGCAGAGGCATCTCACCACGCTCGTCAAGGATGGAATAAAGTTCTTCGCCTGTTCCATCAAACAAGAAACGTATGGTACGTCCCCGTGAAGTTGTATTATCTATAACTTCAGCCATCAGGTTTTCGCCAAAATTCAGTTTATTTCCAATCCTTATTTTTCGAGCCGGTTCAACAAGGACATCCCAGAGTTTATTTTCGGGAACCAGCTCGCGCAACAGGAATACTTCAATATCGGCATCGGTTTTTTCCTTTTTACCTTTGAGGCGCGCAGGAAAAACCTTGGTATTATTATAAACCAGTACATCCCCCTCATTCATATATTTATGGATATCGGAAAAATGTTCATGTTTCATTGTTTCCATTTCCCGATCAAGAACCATTAATTTACAACTATCCCGGGGTTCAACGGGGGTATCCGGAACATTATAATCGTCGGTATCAAATTTAAAGTCAGATAATTTCATTTTTTAACGCAGGTACTTTATATTTAGTGATTCGAAAATAGATGAGTGCGTGAAGATAATAAAGCTACCAAATATAAGTTATTTTTCTCCTCAGAACAAGATTATAATATGTATAGGAGGTGTGCCAGAGCGGTCGAATGGGGCGGTCTCGAAAACCGTTGAATCGTTTTTACGATTCCGGGGGTTCGAATCCCTCCACCTCCGCTTTACTCGTTAATGCTCTGCGAGCAGCCCTTTTCTTCAATATTTATTTATAAATAATAATTATTGAATATATTTTGAGAAATTTCAGGGGAAATTATTGGCTTTCACTCTCATTCTTCAGTTCATCCTCGCTAAGCATATCCCCGGGTGATATTGCCTTGTTCTCTGATGTTTCGTCCTCCTCATCCTTTCTCTGTGGCAATATTTGTTTATTAAAAATAAGCAACGCAATGATAGCTGTTGTTATGGATGCATCAGCCACATTAAAAACATAAGGGAAAACCGGATAACCATGGATCTTCGGTATAAAGTGGATAAAATCTACAACATGACCATCCAGTATTCCTCCGTAGCCTCCGATTTTTGCCATTATAAACCGATCGATAATATTGCCAATCGCTCCGCCCACAATCATTCCCATCAAAAATAGGTATCCCAACCGTGCCCTCGACATTGTATAGAATACATAACCGATGATCCCAATTGTAGCAAGCATGGATATGACACTTACCTCGACCGTTGATATGGGAATACTTACGTTAAAAACGGGAATATAAATGCTTCTCATTCCCATCGCCATACCCGGATTTAATGTATATTGAAAATTTAACCAGCCGGGAATAACGTCCCAATGCTGAAGAGCCGGACGCGTACGTACTAAATGTTTGGTAAACCGATCAAGGGCGATGACCGCCAAGGCGGGTAATATGAATATGAGAATTTTCTTTTTTCGCAAGGATCTTATTTATGAGTGATCAAATCAATTACCGGCGTTTCAGTTTGGCCTCGATGCTAAGTTGTGTATGTGGCACGGCCTCGAGGCGTCCTTTAGAAATCTTTTTTCCGGTCACCTTGCAAACACCGTAGGTTTTATTGTCGATCCGATCGAGCGCATCGGTAAGGTAACGAATAAATTTACGCGTCCGATTGTATAAAATGTAGGTTTTTTCACGCTCCTGGGCATCGGTTCCGGCATCTGCCATATGAAACGAATAAGCCGATTCATCCGAAGAGTTTTCCATACTTTCCTGAAGGATTCGCTCAAGGGTTTCCAGCTCGTTTTCCGCCTCCTCAAGCTTATCTAAGATAATGCCACGAAAGTGTTCAAGCTCTTCGTCGTTATACGGTGAAATTCGTTCTTGCTCTGTTTGTTTCTTTTGTGGAGAAGCCATAATTAATACTCATATCATTTATTTGGGGTTCTTTGAAGAGAAATCGTGCACTCCTGACCATCAATTTCCCATGTCTTTTCTATGTCCGATGCGTCAAGAGTATCTTTAGCAATATTTTTTGCCAGCGTCTCACGTTTAATATAATCACTCATGGCGTTAATAGCATCAACCATTTTCCGTGTCGTTGCAATACCAACCTGAATCCGGTCTGTGACTTCAAAACCGGCTTCTTTGCGCATTTTTTGAATGCGATTGACCAGCTCGCGAGCCAGACCTTCCTGCTCAAGCTGTTCGGTAATTTTCGTATCGAGTGCCACACTGAGCCCATCCTCCGTTTCAACCTGCCAGCCTTCTAAACCGGTACGATTGATGTTGAGATCATCGCCGCTCAGTTCTACCATTCCGTCATCACCCAAATCAAGCTCAATAGAACCACTTTCTTCATACTGGGTGATCTGTTCGGTATTTAATGACTTTACTTTTGGTGTCAGCGATTTCATTGCTGATCCCAAACGTTTGCCCAATACCGGAAAATTCGGCTGAGCTGACTTTTCAACAATACCGGAATCGTCGTCGACAAATTCAATTTTTTTTACATTAACTTCCTCTAAAATAATTTCTTTAACTGAATTAACGGCCGTACGTTCCTGCTCATTATCCATCGGCAGGATAATTCTTCCCAGCGGCTGACGAACATTTATTTCGCTCTTGTTTCGCAGGCTGAGCGCCATTGAGGAAATTTGGCGCGCAAGCTCCATGCGATGCTCCAGTGATTTATTGATCGCGGTTTCTTCAACCGTTGGATAATAAGAAATATGCACCGACTCATCGCCAAGATTTACGACATCATTTAATTGTTGATACAACCATTCACCCGTAAACGGTGCTATGGGGCTCATCAGCTTCGATAAATCGATCAGGCACTCGCACAATGTTTGATAAGCGGATGTTTTATCGTGACTTTCGCCTTCTTTCCAGAATCGACGTCGGCTGCGACGCACATACCAGTTGCTCAGCTCTTCTACAAAATTTTCTACTGCGCGCGCTGCCTGGGTCGGCTCATAATCATCCAAATATTCATCTACTTTCTTTATAACAGAATTCAGCCGGGAGACTATCCACTGATCGATTTCCGGACGTTCGGCAACTGGGGTGGGGGCATTGGAGTAGTCAAATTCATCAATATTCGCATACATGGCGAAAAATGAATAGACGTTCACGATGGTATTAAAGAATTTGCGCTGGGTTTCCTGCAATCCTTTTTCGCTGAAACGGATATTTTCCCAGGGCGAGGCGTTGCTCATCATATACCAGCGCACGGTATCGGCCCCATATTTCGGGATAACCTCAAACGGATCAACCGTGTTTCCCTTCGACTTGCTCATTTTATTTCCGTTGGCGTCCAACACTAAACCGTTGGAAATCACGTTTTTATAGGCGGGCTGATCGAAAAGCATAGTCGCAAGCGCATGCAAGGTATAAAACCACCCACGGGTCTGATCAACTCCTTCAGCAATAAAATCAGCAGGAAAATTCTTTTTGAATTTATCCTGGTCCTCAAACGGATAATGCCATTGTGCAAAAGGCATCGCGCCCGAATCAAACCACACATCCAGCAGATCCGGGATGCGTCGCATTGTCCCGCCGTTCGGGCCTTCCCACGTAATTTCATCAATTTGGGGGCGATGCAAATCAATATCCATATCGTCCGGCAGACCGGCTTTTTCCTTCAGCTCATCGACGCTGCCGATACATATTACGTGTTCCGGATCTTTATCGCTCGCCCATAACGGAATAGGGGTGCCCCAGTAGCGCTGGCGCGAGACGGCCCAGTCCACATTATTCTCAAGCCATGTTCCAAATCGCCCGGAACCGGTGCTTGGAGGCTTCCAGTTAATATTCCGGTTGAAGTTCACCATTTTATCTTTTACCCGGGTCGTTTCAATAAACCACGACTCTACCGGGTACGACATGAGCGGCGTGCCTTTACGCCAGTCGAACGGATAATTGTGAACATACGTCTCGTGCTTATACATCAGGTGTTTATCCTTGATGGCCCGGGAAATTTCCTTGTCGGCGTCTTTAAACCACTGGCCCGAAAAATCAGGAGCTGCTTCGGTAAATTTGCCGTCTTCATCAATCGGGTTGAACATGGGGATACCGGCCTTTTGGCAGCTTTGGTAGTCATCAGCACCGAATGCCGGAGCGGTATGTACCACGCCGGTTCCCTCTTCTGTAGTGACATAATCGGCCGGAATGACGCGCCATGCCTCGGTACGGTCGAATTCCTGCAGGGCGTAGTCGAACACCGGTTCATAGGTTTTCCCGATAAGCTCTTTGCCGGAAAATTCATCTACAATTTCATAATCATGGTCGATATTCGCCTCAACACAGGCTCGCGCCATGATATAAAATTCGGTCCGATCACCTTCTGAAATTTTAATTTTCACATAATCCAAATTCGGATTTACGGCCAGTGCCATATTTGAAACGATCGTCCATGGCGTGGTCGTCCAGGCTAAAAAGTAGGTTTTATCGGTGTCGTCAATCTTAAATTTTACATAGATTGAGGGGTCCTGCACTTCTTCGTAGCCAAGGCTCACCTCGTGCGATGATAGCACAGTTCCACTGCCCGGCGAATACCATTGAATCTTATATCCCTTATAAACAAGACCTTTGTCATATAATCGTTTAAACGCCCACCAAACAGACTCGATATAATCATTTTCAAAAGTTATATAGGGATCATCCAGATCAACCCAGTAAGCCATGCGGCGGGTAAGCGAGTCCCACAAATCCTTGTACTTGAGGACGCTCTCACGGCATTTTTCGTTGTACTTATCCATGCCGTACTGTTCCACCTGCTGGCGACTTTCGAGATTCAGTTCTTTTTCAACTTCAATTTCTACTGGTAAGCCATGCGTATCCCAGCCGCCTTTTCTCAGCACGCGGTATCCTTTCAGGGTCTTGTAGCGGCAGAACATATCCTTGACCGTCCGGGCCATCACATGATGAATACCCGGTTTACCATTCGCCGTAGGCGGTCCCTCGTAAAATGTGAAGGGGATGCCCTCCTCACGCGTAGATACACTTTTTTCAAAAATGTCGCATTTTTTCCACCATTTCAGGATTTTCTCCTCAACTTTTGAGAAATCCAGATGGTCTATTTCTTTAAATTGCTTATCCATAGAAACTTTAGACAATAAAAAAATGCTTTTTACCAGTAAATGAGCCTGATTCTACCCCCGATTGTAATCGAAAGCTTCTCATTTTAACATAAATTAGCGCTAAAGATACAAGTCTTTCAGTTTCAAATCACATTATTTTCCATTTTAAATCTGTTTGTTTATGATACAAAATATAAACAATGAAATTTGGGAAGGTCAAAATCGCTGATTTTCCCGAAATAACACATAAAGATCATTTTTTTCGGTTGACAATCTCTTTAACGGCTTTATGTAAAGCATGGGGCAATATTATTTTAGATGGTCTGTTGATGCCATTTAATAATGGTACATTCTTTATGTAATTTTGGACGTTTCTTTTGAAAAATTTATTAATAAAAATAACTTCATGATCAAAAAGGATATCACCCCTGAAAATCCATTCAAAATTTGTTTTGTGTGCCTGGGCAACATTTGCCGCAGTCCAACTGCCGAGGGCGTTATGCAACATTTGGTAAACGAACGCTCGCTCCAGTCCTACTTCGAAATCGACTCAGCCGGCACCTCATCGTATCATACAGGTGAATCGGCCAATGTTCACAGTCAGCGCGTGGCCAACCAGCACGGCATTACCCTGCATTCTAAAGCACGGCGGTTTGAAACGTTCGACCTTGATTATTTTGATCTGATTCTGACTATGGACCGTAAAAATCTTTCGAATGTCCGCAGGCTTGATGATAATAATCAATACGCTGAAAAAATAATGATGTTACGTGATTTCGATCCGGTATCTGGTGATAAAGATGTTCCCGATCCTTACAGCGGTGGCCTGCAGGGCTTCGAAAAGGTATTCAAGGTGGTTAAACGGTGTTGTGAGAATTTGCTGGATGAACTGGAACAATATATTGAAGATTAAATCTCAAGGGTGATATAATTTATAGCACATAGTTATAGTTCAAAGCAACATTCTCTCACACAATCGAGCCCGGATTATGTGAAGACACAAAAGAGAGCTTTAAAATATTCACCCTGTCATTCCAAACAAACTGCCGGTAAGCCGTGTTGAAATTCTGCAGCCGAATACGGATAGCAGGAAAGTGATAATTCTGACAAAAAAGAAAATTCAAAAATCAAAACCTTTTTATCATGCCTCCGGCTTCTGTAAAAAATCATGTTGAAGAGCTACTCAGTCAACCGGTGAAAAATTTTCAGACCGTTTCGGGTGGCAGTATCAACCGGGCCGCCCGGGTGACGACTGACAAAGGGGAAACTTTTTTCCTGAAATGGAATAACTCAGCTGCGGGTGATATGTTTCCCAAAGAGCAGAAAGGGCTTGAATTGCTGCGTTCAGCACGGAGTGGCCTGCGCATGCCGGAAGTCATCGAGACCGGCTCAACAGCTGACGGCACGGATTTTATTTTAATGACCTACCTCGAGCAGGGATCGGCCCGTTCGGATTCAAATCGGATTTTCGGTGAACAACTGGCGGAGCTGCATCATACCACAGCCGAACAATACGGGCTGGATCACGACAATTACATCGGACGGCTGCCGCAATCAAATAAAAAACACACAAACTGGATTGATTTTTTCATAGACGAACGCCTCGAGCCGCAGCTTCAGATGGCGCTCGATGCCGGTAAATTTTCCGGTGGAATCGCTCAAAATTTCCATCGACTTTACAAGAAATTGCCCGATCTGCTGCCGGAAGAGCCTCCGAGCCTGCTGCACGGCGATTTATGGGGTGGTAACTATTTTTTTGACTCGGAGGGGCATCCGGCTATTTACGATCCAGCGGTTTATTACGGCAATCGTGAAATTGAGATTGCTTTTACGTATTTATTTGGTGGCTTTTCCGCAGAATTTTATGCGTCCTACCAGGAAAACTTCCCCTTGCAGCCAAATTTTTCTAAACGAAAAGACATATACAATTTATACCCGCTGCTGGTGCATACCAACATGTTCGGCGGCAGCTATGCCCGGCAGGTTGAAGGCATTATCCAGCGATATTAAATTATTACACGAAATAGCGCCAAGTGATTCGCAGAGCTACACATAGATTTATTGATAGAAATTGCGGAATTCTCTTTTTAGGCTGGAGACCTTTTGACTCAGTGAGGCCTTTGCAGAACCCGAAGTGTCATCCCGATCCGCCCGACTGGCCCTGTGGAATGCCACAACGTGGCCCCGCAGGCTGGGATTCCACGGGGCTGGCGGAGAGGGATCTCAAGTGATAATACCGTTTATTATTGTTGAAAGGGGATTATCATGGGTCCTATTTGAGATTCCTCGTCGCTTTGCTCCTAATTTAGACTTCCTGAGAAATATTTTATTGATTTGAATGAACACCAATAACATGACCTACAATCGCATCATTAGTTTAGTCCCCAGTCTTACGGAACTGCTTATCGACCTGGGGCTTCAGGAAAAAATAGTGGGACGAACGCGGTTTTGTGTTCACCCGGAAGAAACCGTCGAGAATATTCCCATCATCGGCGGCACAAAAAATCCGCGTGTTGAAAAAATTCTTGATTTGAATCCTGATTTCATCCTCGCCAACAAGGAGGAAAACCGCAAGCAGGACGTCCGCGTATTGCAGGACAAATCATCTGCTCACGTTGAACTTACAGATATTTCCACGATTGAAGAGGCACTGACAACCATTTTTCAGCTTGGGGCACAGTTGGGCGTGGAGGAAAAAGCTGCGCATCTGGTCCAAAAAATCAATGCAGTGCTCGCTCAACGGCCCAAAACCGATCCGCTGCGTACGGTCTATTTTATCTGGAAAGCCCCCTGGATGACAGTCGGCGGCGATACGTATATTCATGATGTGATGGGGTACTGGCGGCTCGAAAATATTTTCGGCGGTGACAAACGCTATCCGGCAATTGAGTTAAATCAGCTGGAAAAACGGAATCCGGAATTGATTTTGCTAAGCAGTGAACCGTATCCATTCAGGGAAAAGCATGTACGCCCTGTGCAAAAAGCTTGTCCGGATGCCCGCATAATACTCGTTGAGGGCCAATGGTTTAGTTGGTATGGCTCGCGTATGCTGACTGCTTTTGAGCAGCTTAATCATTGGCGTGAAGCCATCTCTCAGGAATCTGGGTGATTACTCCGCCAAATTGTTGTAATTTTTGGACAGAAAAACCGTTTGCCCCATGTCTATGAAAAATGATACGAAATACTGGAAGAAGAATGTTGAAGGCTGGCTGCCAGATGCTGGTTGCCGGATGCCGGATACCCGAGGTCTGTTACCGTATCCCAGACGGGCATTTCTATTTTCATTTTTTATTATTTGTTTGGTCGGGTTGATGGAAGCCTGCGCGACTACAAAAGATATTTCAAGCGTAAACGAGAAAAATTTTCACTCCTCGCCGGTTTCAGCCGATAGTCTTGCTGCCCAAGTCCCTGATTATCGAAATCAATTATCAACAGTCAAGGGTAAGGCAAAAGCGATTGTCAGCGGGCCAAAGAAAAGTAACCGGGTAACGCTCTATTTTTCCGGTTCGCGTCAACAAAGCCTGATCATTGTCAAAAATAGCATTGGTATTGAGGGGGCAAAGATACTGGCCAGTGGTGATTCACTCCTAATCTATAACAAAATAAAGAAATACGCCCGGAAAATTTCTGCAAGCCAGGGGAGCCTTAATGATGTCAACCACCTTGCTTCTGTAAATCTGCTGAAATTGCTGAATTATCCGGTTGACGGTAAAAATATTCATCGTGTGATGGAAAGCGACAAGTTGTATTTATTGCTACAGAAATCTGGTGGCAAAATATATATTGGCAAAAATAATGGCTTGATTCATCGGGTTGTTGAGCCCCGCTCAGCCAAACTGCCGTATTCAAAGATCATCTATAGCGGTTATGAAAGGATAGGTGGGCTTACTTTGCCTCGCAGAATTACTATTTTCAGTGCAAATCGTTCAACCAAAATTGACCTGCTTGTACAATCACTGAAAATTAATCCAACGCTTAAGAAATTGTCGATTGATTTACCGAAAGGCACCAAAATTTATCATCAATGAACTCAGAAAATATTCTTGAAAACTTTGTTAGAAAGTCATTCTCAAGATGCGAGAATCTAAGATTCTTACGAGACGATCGGACCTTCATGTATGTATTCAGAAGCTTGCTTTTTATCGTTATTTTATTGTGTGGGGTGATGATATCACCGGCGGCGCGGGGACAGGATTATAAGCAGCTGCAGAAAGAGATTCAGCAAAAGCAGAAAAAAACGCGATCAAAAATTGATCAGATCAACGCTCAGATTAATGATTATCAACAGCGCTTCAATAAAACGAACCAAAAATATGAACAGATTTACAAGTGGTACCAGCACCTGAACCGCCTGCTGGCTCTGCGTAAGAAAAAAATTGCTTCTCTTGAGGAGAAACGAAAGCAGATCAATCAGGAAATTACAATCACCCGGACCAAAATCGATGAACAGCAAACAAAGCTGAAGAATCTCATCGCAAATTATAAAAAAACGCTGCGTTACGTCTATGAAAATGGGCGAACGTCGGAACTGGCCCTTATTTTATCTTCTGCTTCCCTCCATCAAATGATGGTTCGTAACTACTACCTCAAAAAGTTTGAAAAATATCGCAAAAAGCAGGTGGCAGACATCAAAAAAACGAAGGCCAGTTTGAAGAAAAATCAACAGCGATTGCATGTAGCGGCTCAACAAAATGAAAAACTCTTAGATAAGATTAAGAAGGAAAAAGAAACACTGGCTAAAAAAACCAGGGAACAACAGGCAAATGTGCGGCTTCTGCGGAAAAATAAGCAACAGATTAAGAAGAAATTGGCCGAAGTGAAGCAGGACAAAGAGGATCTGAACAATACACTTTCAAATCTTATTGCGCGGGAAAAAAGAATTCGCAAGGCAAAAAAACGACGAAAGAAAAAGGGCGTTGCAAGCAATAAAAGTAAATCCAAGGCGAATTCCAGCCCTACGGCATCAACGGCAAGTGAGCGAACGGGCTATGTAGGAAGAGTGGGATTTCTTAGCGACAAGCAACTCCAAAAAATACAGGCAAGCTTTGCGAAAGATAAAGGAGATTTGCCCTGGCCCGTGGCAAGCAGTACCATTTCTGAGCATTTCGGTCGGCACCGTGACCCTGTTTCTGGTACAATTACTCCAAACCTTGGGATTGAAATTGTTACCAAACCGGATGCCCCGGTTCATGTGGTGCATAAAGGATACGTTTTTGCCGTGCGGCCTATCACGGGTTATGGTGATGTGGTTTTTGTAAGCCATGGAAAATATAAAACAGCCTATGGTAATTTAAGCCGTGTGACGGTACGCAAAAATACGATTCTCAAGAAGGGTCAGGTAGTCGGCTACTCCGGCGATAAAAATTCTGCGCGCGGGGCTTCGGTCTTTTTTATGTTACGGGACGGCAATAAAAACGTTAATCCGGAAAATTGGCTGAAGAATAAGTGACGTTCATTAACTGCTGAATAGACGGTGGCTCGCAAAAATTTGTCTTAGTGATGGTTGAAAGAAGCTCTTCCACAGAGCCCCCGGAGAAGCACAGAGTTACACGGAAGTATTTGCTCGGTAGTTTTGTGCATTCCATTGCTTGCGTATCAGAATGTATTGGCACACAGGTGCGGAACTCTGTGTAAAAGCATAAAATAGTTATTTACTCTTATCGCTTTCCAGCTGGCCGTCTTTTATATCGGGCTCATGTTATTACATATAAATTCAGAAAAAAACACTTATTGAGTTCAGCCTTAGATAAATTATCAGTTAATTTTATCACGAATTCACTTTATAATAATCTGCCCCTGATAAATCAGCTTTAAAAGAATGGAGCATGATTTAGCACATTGCTATAATGCTCTTAGCTTAAATTTACTTTTGGAGTCTTCTTTTTGCTTATAAAAAATTGGTCTTATTAAAAATCTGCCGGCTTTTTAAAGTTGGCAGGTATAGCTCCGCCCCCCAATAAAAAAAGGGCGACCTGAAAAGGCCGCCCTCAGAAGAATCAGGAAATTAAGCTTTCCTTAAAAGTTGTATTGGAACCCAATCTGCATGCGCCAACGCGATTCGATATTATTGGTTTGGTACAATTGGCTGTTATATGTATTTGCCGGATTAAAGTAGATAACGGGTTTACCAAGATCAGCACTGGTAAGATTGATTCCCGTACGCTTTTGAATATTCGCCATATTTTTCTGCGTGACGTATTCCTGCAGTGTCCAGGCGCTCGCATCGCCATAAGGCACACTTTGATGCAGTCCCCAATGCTGATCCATGAGATTCAGCAGATTGAAAATACTGGCCGTAATTTCAAGACTTTGGCCTTTGACCGTCATTATTTTCTGATTAATCCTCAGGTTCAGATAATTTTGGAACGGCTGTTGACCGGAACCACGCGGAACCACCTGTCCGCGGTACTTATCCAGACTTTTATGACTATCAATGAATGCGTTAAGTGCACTCGCATTTTTGCTGGCCAGAATAACATCCCTCTTTTGGGGATCCGAACTAAGATTATTCGGGACATATACCAAATCATTAAGATAATATGTATCGCCATTGGCATTGCCGTTATAGAGCCATGAAAGCGGCTGCCCCGAATAGCCCTGATAAATCACTGATACGGTCGTTGAAAGACCCCGACCATATTTGAAATCGTAGGCCGCTTTGGCCAGAATGTGATGGCGTCGCTGGAAAAGAGATGTACCAAGTCGGGGATGGTTTACATCTTTGTTTTCATTATACTGCCAGTTGGAAATGGCCCGGCTGGAAGTCCCGTTGTTGACCGA
>DASQZL010000184.1:0-5826 GCA_035638715.1 Balneolaceae bacterium | reverse complement strand
CCAGCCCTATTTTTTTCTGCTTTATATTTGCGCATAATTTCATCGGGGGGCTTCCTGGCAACGGCATCTACAAATGTTTTGGAATCATTAAAAATCCCGGACATTTGGACCTGTACAAACAATTTACCGTATTTTTTAGCCGGAGAAATCTGAGCTTTAAGCTTTGATGACAGAGCTCCAAATATGAGGAAAGAACTGATCAAAAAGAATTGAAATTTTTTCATACTAATCACCCTTGTGTCAGAAATATTAAATATAAATTAACCCACATAAATTAAGCTCAACAAGGTAGGAAGACATGTCTTATAAAGGTTTCCGCTTCTCAAATGTCACCATTGGATTAAAATTTTAACTAAATATTATTTTGTTGAAGCTTCGGAATTCAAATTCCGTTCTGTATATACTTTTAAACTGTCGTTATTTCGGGCTACCAAAATCAGAGGACCTTGCTTTGTTTTAAGCCTGACCAAAGCACGGATTCTTCCACGCACGCTGAAACCACTTTTAGTGGCGGGCAGGCTTTTCAGTCTTCCCTTTCCATTTCCCTTCAAATATACGCCGTAACTGGCATCGTAACTTCCTATTTGGGGTTTAACTCTATTGAGATTACCTCCCATTAGAATATCCTGATTGCCACCACCCTCAAAATCGCCGGGCAGTATAGCATACATTGGAGAAAACTGAGCACGTAAGGGCAGCCTGTGTACTTTAAATTTTCCATTGCCTTCATTTTCAAGCCACACACTTGCCAGCTGAGTGACCTTCTGTTTCTCGGCCTTGCTCAACAATTTTTTCCCAAAAATCTGTTTTGTTGTTTGATTTTTAAAGGAAGCATGAGTCGGATATTTTGATTTTAAAAAGGGGAATTGAGACTGTAAAACATGCTGCACAGCCATCGGATAGGATTTGCCATTTACGTAATGCGTTATAATTTGCTTGGCCATTCCAGTCCCCTTATAGTTGTTAAAATAATAGAGTCGAACCGGTTGCTTTTCTGAAGCTTTAAATCGTGAGTTTAAACCATAATTACCCGCGATGTAATCAGGATACCCATCATGATTCAAATCTACTTCTGCCAAACTTTTCCACCAGCCCTTTGTGTTCTTCAAACCAGCCTGTTTGGTAACATTGACAAACTTCCCATTCTCATTGTGGAATAAAGTCAAGGGCATCCACTCTCCGGCCACCAATAAGTCTGGATTTCCATCTTTGTCATAATCGGTCCATAAAGCTGAGGTAATCATCCCAATGTTTTTTAAACCAGGAGCAACCTTGGGCGTAACATTGGTGAAATGACCATTTCCATCATTCTTTAAAATATAACCATTAACCGGCTTCCCGTATTTAAAAGGATGCAGGCGTATTCCTACGAATAAATCTTTCCGTCCGTCTCCGTTATAATCGGCAGCTTTTACCGGACCCGTACTTTCATAACGACCTGCCGGTAATATCTGATTGCGGGCTCGAACCAGTTTTCCTTTTCCATTATTCAAGTATAGTCTGTCAGCCAGAGCTGAAGAACTTACGGGAAATTCATTGCCGCCGCTTCCTACATAAAGATCCATATGCCCGTCCCCGTTAGCATCCAGAAAAGCACAACCGGTATCTTCTGATTCTTTGTCAGCCACCAGCGCCGGTTGTTTGGTACGTTTAAAACTTCCATTTTTGGTTTGTACAAACAACGCCCCGGGCTGGCCTTTCCCTCCTCCTACATAGAAATCTTCCCGGCCATCCCCGTTAAAATCGCCCGTACAGACCTTAGGACCCTCTGTAGATCTCATTTGAAACAGTAATGGATCCCGGTCGAATTCGTTAAAGTGATTTGTCCGATGCTTCCATTTCAACCCTTTTGGTAACTTTACTTTTTTTAGGATTGTTTTATCTACCTGTTTAATATGTGGCTTGGAAGTCTTTGACGAAGCCCCGGCATTTTTTTGATACAAAGTAAGAAACTGATCCGTCTTGATGTGCGTTTTATTAGTGATTTGGCCTGTAGGCCACCGAATCCGTAAAGAATCAATTTGTGAATACTTACCAAGACCAAAATGAAGACGGGGATCTACGGAAGATTCAAACCCACGGGTGGGCATTTCTTCTCCATAAAACTGATGACCGTTGCTCCACAAAGTCACCTCGGCTCCTATAGCTTCGGTATTGGGCGAGCTCCCTTTCAAAATTAGGGTGATCCAGTGATTCTTAGGCCGCAGGCTATCAGATCGATTTTTATAGATAAATGCAGGCATGTTTACATTATTGACCACAAGATCTAAAGAGCCATCATTATTCAAATCAGCATAGGCCGATCCATTTGAAAAGCCTGGCTGTGCCAATCCCCACTGCTTTCCTACAGATTTAAATCGCAAATTCCCTTCATTTTCGAAAGTCCGATTCGGGACAGGCGTAGAAGGAATCATATGAAGGAGTTTTTTATAATCAACATTATGTCCTTTTACCAGTTGGCGAACTACGTTTTTCTGGGAAGCATGTTGCAAATAATCTATATTCGTAACGTCTTTATAAATACCATTCGATACAAAAATATCTTTGCGGCCATCGTTATTCATATCCATAATGAGACTTCCCCAGCTCCAATCGGTAGCATCCACGCCGGCCAAACGCCCCACCTCACTGAAAGTACCATTTCTATTATTCAATTGGAGCATATTCCGGGTAAACTGACGATAATACCCCCAGTTTTTTCGTTTTCGATATTTTTTCCAGTTTCTATAGGTCGTAATCGTTTTAAGGCGTGAATGTTTAGCCGGTAGCATATCTGTCGTAAAAATATCCGGATACCCATCGTTATTTATATCAGCTATATCACCTCCCATGGATGAGAGGCTTGTATTGTTCATCTCATGCGTCAAAGATTCAGAGAATGTACCATCCCCATTGTTGAGGTATAAATAATCCCGTTCAATAAAATCATTTGATACATAGATGTCCGGCCAGCCATTGCGATTGACATCCCCCACCATTACACCCATCCCCAATCCTAATTGACTTCCATATATCCCGGCTTTTTTACTAACATTTACAAAATGGCCGTTATCATTTCTGAACAGCTTGTCTCCACCTTCAGGGCTGCGTTTTTTCCGTAAATTATTAATACGTAAATCCAAATTTTTAATAGAACGGCGATGATAATTCAACTGATACATATCAAGGTCGCCATCTTCATCATAGTCAAAGAAAACTGCCTGTGTACCGTAGCCTGGGTTAGATAATCCATATTTAGCCGCCTCTTCTTTAAAATGAGGAATACCATCAGGGCCTTTCCCCTGATTAATGTACAATTCATTTTTGCGGTTTTCTCCTTTTTTATTGCCGGCGCAACTCACATAAATATCCATCAAACCGTCCCCGTTGATATCGACCATTGTAACGCCAGTCGACCACGAATTCTTAAGACCTCCTACTCCTGCTTTTTTTGTTATATCCTTGAATTTAAATCCTCCCTCATTCAAGTATAATTTGTTCTTTCCCATATTGGAAGTAAAGAAAATATCTTCCAGGCCGTCATTATTTACATCACCGATGGCCACGCCCCCTCCATCAGCGAAGTTCAAATAAGTAAAAAGATTGAAGTTTTTGTGGAATGTAAGTTTGTTTTCAAAATCTATATGAGTCTTGGAAGAATCAAGAAGGGTAAACAGCGATTTCTCAGATGTTTTTTGGGAATTTTGACATCCAACTATTACTACAATGAAGAAAAATATTAACGGTATAAATAATAGTCTAACCAATTCTATATTATTAGCTTGTTTTTATATATAGTTAATTAAAAAATATACCGTGTTAGTTATTTTTACCATATTATTTAAATTTAACTCAATCTGCTAAATTTTTAATCGCTAAAAAAAATTTATAGAACCGCGAAATTCGCTCATGCTCTTTGTGAAGCCGATATTAATTTATTCCAAATCATATTTCAAACCTTCTTCATTTCGCCTTGTCCGCAACAAAATTTCTTCAAAAAGTCAGAAGCCTCTCCTTGGAAATCTACATAAAAGCAGGTAAATACCCCGGGTTAAACTTAATCGGTAAATAGGTTACCACCATTGCTCTGTAAAGTTACTATTTTAAATTGAGGCTTTCACATCTTATTAAAACGGATATACGAATAATAAAGTACGTAAAACAATGCGCGATGGCGCTATTTCAGCAAAATATATTTTCCTGAGGGAAATTTACCTCAATGTATAGAGGCTATCCATGAAGCAAACGGAGGCAATGTTATGGAATTAAGAGATGAGACAGAGTTTAATGAAGCCTCATTGGTCGCAAGAGTATGAATCATATAATTTTTGTTTCCCATTTGCTTTAGGTTGAAGCTGACGGTTTGAGGTTGATCTGACATATTGATTGCAACTATCACCGAAGTTTTGCCTTTTGAACCAGTGGTTGATCGCAAATAAGAAAGAACAGCCTTATTGTTTTTATTTAGCATCGTCAGTTTCCCGTCCCGCAAGGCAAGATTTTTTTTCCGCAACGCAATCAAGCGCTTATACCAATTCAGCATCGAAATGGAATCGCCTCTTTCTGTTTCCACATTAACCCACTTATGATCTGGTGGTACAGGCAGCCATGTATTAGTATTTGTTGAGAAGCCGGCCTGCGGACCAGGTGTCCATTGCATGGGCGTGCGTTCTCCGTCACGTCCCTTCGTTTTGGGCCATCCTGAGATACAAATCGGATCCTTGCAGGCCGATCGGCGTTTAGGTGGTGTGGTAACCATACCAAGCTCTTGCCCATAGTACATAAGCGCCACAGAGCGGGTTGTCAGCAATATCGTTGCCATATCTTTGGCAATAGCTGTATTGTGCTTACCATCGCCATAGCGATCCCAACTCCGAGGATTATCATGGTTGTCGAATACAAACAAAGGCATGTGGCCATGGAGATCATTTTCTGCTTCATATATTTTTTGCCGAAATTTGCTCGCGTCCATCTTGTTGATAAACCCCACTTGCGTATCCATGGGTAATTGCAATTGATGCCCGTGCCGACCATACATCGACATCAGGTCACGAGTGTTTTTGGTGTATGTTTCACCAATCAGTACGCGATTGCCGGGATAGCTGTCTACAATTTTTCGCAATTTACGCATCACATTGTGAATCTCGGGCAGATCAGATTGGCGAGAGAGAGACTCTTTCGGATCACCGAATGCATCTTTTCCTGGAAAGACTTTTTCATCGCGAAGTTTTGGATCCTCAAAAAGCGTCTCTATGGCGTCAAGCCGAAAGCCCGCGACACCTTTTTTTAGCCAAAAACGTACGATGTTGTACATCGCCTTGCGAACCTGCGGATTGCGCCAATTCAAGTCGGGCTGTTGCTTATAGAACATGTGGTAGTAAAACTGCTTCCGGGCCGGTACCCACTGCCAGGCCGAACCGCCGAATTCCGATTCCCAGTTATTGGGTGGCACTCTTCCGTCGTGTTCATATCGTTTCTGAAAAGCTGTTACGCCCGGTTTGTCTGCGGGTATGCCCGAGTTCCAGACATACCAGTCGGCTTTGGGATTAGTACGGGAGCTCGCAGACTCCTGAAACCATTTATCCTTGTTGGATGTGTGATTGAGTACCAAATCCATTAGAATACGGATATGGTGTTTTTTTGCTGCCGATAATAATTGATTAAAATCTGCCATTGTGCCGTACATGGAATCAATAGCCTTGTAATTGGAAACATCGTAGCCAAAGTCTACTTGGGGAGATGGATAGATCGGTGTTAGCCAGATGGCATTGACACCAAGATTTTCAAGATAATCCAGATGATTTGTGATGCCATTGAGATCACCGATACCATCGCCATTTGAATCCT
>DASQZL010000183.1:0-9347 GCA_035638715.1 Balneolaceae bacterium | reverse complement strand
CCGCTTTCCCCCTTCAAAGGGGGACTTTTCCTCTCCTTTCGAAAGAAGCGATCCGCAAAAAGCAACGAACCTGTCATCCCGAGAAGCCGGCTTGTCGGCGACGAGGGATCTCAACCCATTAAAGGGCTGCCTCTCTTTTCTACAAGCATAGCTGTATTCCCATTCGAGAACTCTATAGTATTTTTTTCATTGATACAAAGAATTGTCTTGTTCATTTTGGCTTGATCCAAAATGAACCAAAAGATCAAGGCATAATGCAGAAAAGCATTGGCTGGCCAGTGAATTTTTAATTTCTTACGACAAGTTTGAATCAAGAAACAATCTTTGCCCCACCCAGCTTTTCTGTCCTGCGCGCTTTAACAGCGCTCATAACCGAACGTTTTTAAAATGAAAAAGATTTGTTTGAAAGCGGCTGGCTGGGGCCGGAAAAAAGGCAACCACTCCCGGCAGCCGCTTGAGTTTATCTTTTTCTGCGCTTTTTTGCCGGTATTTTTTGGTCGCTCAAAAAATACCATCCCTTCAAGGAAGCAATTCCAGACGATATTTACCACTACCCATTTATGATGGACTACATTCCATTACCTTCTCCGCAAGCTCCCGGCCATACACCTCCCAGGGACGCTGCTCCGCCCGTTCCATGGCGGCCCGGCCCACCCGCTCCAGGCACTCCGGCTGCTGAAGAATTTCCTCCACCTGATCCACAATAGCTTCCGATGAACCCGCCTTGATCAGCCAGCCGTCTTGGCCGTGGGTAATCAGGTCGGGCCCGGCGGTACGGTTGGTAGTGATAACGGGCGTGCCCTGCGACATGGCCTCCGTGATGACCAGCCCGAAGCCCTCAAACAACGACGGAAACAAAAACAGGTCCTGCCCCCGCATAAGCTCCAGCACTTCATCATGCGGCAGACTGGGAATATAACGGTGCTTTGCCAAATTTTGGTTAAGCACTTTACAATCCTCTGCCGGTTTTTGGCCGACCACCGTTAGCTCAATTTTATCAACCAGTGCATCTACCGCCTCAAAAAGCTCCGCGATGCCTTTGCGCTCGGACAGGCCGCCCACGAATAGTATTTTCAATTTTCTATCGTCCAATGGCTGGTACTCGCGGCCGGGCAATACCTCTGGAAAGCCATAAGGGATGACATGCACCGGGGCCAGATTACCCGGGTAATCCTCAAGCGTCTTTGCCGTAAAACTGCTGGCCACAAAAATATGGTCTGCCAATTCCAACTCCTTATCCTTTCGCGCCAGCTTGGCATCCGAATCGCGGAAACCGGACATTGTTGCCCCCCATTGCGGGTGCTCCTCTCTGGCCTGCGAAAGCAGTCTTTGTTTCGCCCGCCAGTAGCCGATGGGCAGATCGTACAAGCATGCCAGACCTAATTCTGTTGCTTTTTTAAATGATTGCGCGGCACCGTCTTCGTAAGCATAAACGCCGGTGACCCCCTGCTTCTGCTCCTTTTTAAGTTTAGCAGCTACTGTTTGGTCCAATTTTAGGCAGACTTGGTCGATACAAAAAATGCCTGTTTCATGCTTCACGAGTTGTTTCCAGCCTATTTTAGAGGCCATCAACCGACCCAACTCACGAAAAGGATAACGCTTCGTAACAGGTTTTAGCGACGCATGGTAACTGCGCTTGCGTATTTCCGTTAAGGGAGATAGAGCACCCAACTTATATAAAAACTCATTCGGAAAAACGGCGACCGTTGTATTAAACTGATGTAAAAAGCCTGCATTTTCCAATCCTTTGGCGGTGGCCCGTACATTGGCATTGCCGGTGGGATGGGTGAAAATAATATTACTCATTACTCTTCATCAACTTACTATTTTTTACTCCTGAACTTTCTCTACTCAATATTCCCTTAAATAGCTTCGCAGAATAAAATGAGCCTACATGATTCTGATAAAACTCAAAGGCTTTAACACCCAAATTTTTAAATTTCGCGGGGTGGGTGGCTTGAAATCGCATAAAATGCACACCTTCTTTTAGTGGTGCGGGATCTCCCGTCTCAGCTCTTACACATATATTTAAACCATAAGCCATATAAGCGCTAAAAACCCCGGATTTCGTTAGTCGGTCTAAGGGATAATCAATTAAACCTAACTGAGCATTTTTCATATACTCACCAATAGCTGAAGCCAACTGGATACCCACCGTCTCTACAGGAAATCTCTCCAGCTTTTGTACAGTTTTATCCGTACCTCCAATATCAATAATTTTCTCAATACCTACCTCCTGCAAAAATGAATCTATTGAATCCTCCCATTCTGAATATAGCCGCTGTTTCATGCCCTCTCCCCCAAATACCACCGCATACGGCTCACGCTCTTCAAACGGGGGCACGCTTTCGGGTTCCCCCACGTTGGAAAATACCGGCTGCACGTGCAGCGGTTTATCATCACTAACATATTTTTGGAGCCATTGGGCAGATTGCTCCCGGTTGGTTACCACTGCATTGCTTAGCTTTGCCAGCCGTGCGGCCACATAACGCTGCAATGGCGACATCCAGAATGCACTTGACCAGGGCTTGCCGTTTGCATAAAGCTCGTGAAACATCGTAACCAGCGGGATATCATCTTTCTCACAAACCTTTTGCAATCCACGTAACAACCACATAGGCGCCCCCCGTTTGGCGTAGCCGTAGCCGGAATATTCAAGCAGAACAACCGCTTTATTTTCTGTTTGGCCGGCCAGTTTGCTTATTGTATTAGCCAAAGACTTGGCCGAGCATTGCCCAGCCAGATCTTTAGCCGGGAACTCTGCATCAATGGCTTCTCCCTTCTTCCATCCCGCCCGGACCAATAACGGCTGGATAGCGCCGTCCGAGACCTCCACCAGCCGCCGGGATAAAATGGAAGTGTAATCGGCGATACCACCAATGGTGGGCGGCAGTTCGGGGGTTATGTGGATGAGGCGCAAGGATTGCACTATGCTATGTTCAAATTAAAAATAGGGGTCATACCCAAAGGCTTCAAAATCTTCTTCATAGAAATCAAAAGCATATTTCTTGTCTTCATCTGTAAAGACATTTTCCCATTTTTTATGCTCGCGAGAATTCTTTTTTGGCAGGTCGCCAGGAATTTCTAATCGTTCACATACTTTTTTAAAATCAGTATTTATTTGTTCAAAACGACCTATAAAATTGGCCTTTATATTTCCATTCTTATCAACAAGATATGATTTTTGCGTCGGTTCCTGGACTTCATCTAAATGCCTTAACATCGTCTTAAATGTTCCATAATTGTCTATTTTTTCATACCAAGGATGCTCGGGATGAGCAAGTATATGATGATAAAAAGAATAAAGACGATCATAGGGATGTCGGACAAAAGCAAAAACAAAAATATTATCCAATCTTTCAGCCGGTAAAATCCTTCTTATTTTCCGATACGTAGTATGTGGATTATAGGTTCGTTTGGCATTTAGGCCTAATGAATTACAAACTTTAGGAAACTTTTCTAACCTTCTGGCAACGAAATTTAATAATCCAGAGCTCCCGCCGTAAGGTCCAAGTACTTCTTTCATACTTGTTCCTGCTGTTTTGGGCACATGGATGAATAAAAAATCTTTTTCTTTAGAATAAATCATAAAAAAATGATATTACATATCTTATTCCCGCTCGCCAATCTTTTTAGCCGGCACTCCACCCCATATTTCATTAGATGGAATTGATTTAGTAACAACAGCACCCGCCGCGACTATTGCTCCGGATTCAATGGTTACTCCTTTTAAAACAACCACGTTACACCCCAGCCATACATTCTTTTCTAGCGTAATCGAAGCTTCCTCGCCGCCCGGCCCTATTTGCTTACCCAGAGCAAACCCATGATCATGATCAATAAATTTACATCCTGATGCTATCAAAGAATCAGAGCCAACCTTAATATTCTTTGTAATATTGAATTCACAACTGCAACCTACAAAAACATTGTCGCCAATACTAATAGAAGGACTTTCACTCCAAACACCATCAAAATGAAAGTAAATGTTGTGTTCTAATCTGCAATTACTTCCAATTGAAATTTGATGCGGCCAAGTATAATGCACCTTCGGAATAGTAGTTCCTTTTCCAATTTTTGCTCCTTGTATCTTCAGCCAAAGTTTTCTCAGATACCCAACAAACTTTTTTACATATCGATGGTGAAAAACAAAGAATGACTGTTAAAAAAAGTATTTTAGCTGCATTATTGATTAATTATAAATTTTATAACCTAAAATTTTTAATGCATTAATACTCCGAACAACCTCTTTAGCGATATTTCGATTATCAATCTTTCCAATTCCCCACCAAAAGATAGCTTTAGTTAAAGAAAATGCTTGGCCTATAAAATACTTCCAACTGTAGAGCTTCAAATCTTCTGGGTATTTCATGTAGTAACGTTTCCATGCTTCTTGCTTTTTAATTAATGTGTTAAAATCTGGAATTCGCCTCCATGGATGAACTACCAGTGCTCCAGGTGCAAATTCAATAATATAATTAGCTAACTTAATTCGTTTATGAAAATCAATATCCTCTACCGATGCTACAGGATATTCTTCATCAAATCCTTCTAATTCATCAAAACAATTTTTGTGAATTGCCATGTTACAGCTCCATAAATTCCCACCATCTTCATTAATCGGCGCTTCCCAGCCAGAGCTCGGCTTAGGTTGATCTGCAATTGTTTTTCCTTCAATTACATCCACATTTTCATCCGACAATTTTGCTTCCCAAATAGCGGCGAGCCAATTTTTATCTGGCAAACAATCATCATCGGTAAAAACAAGCCAATCGCCTTTTGCTTTTTTGGCACCGTTATTACGATTGGCCGCCGGTCCACAACCAGGACCGGCCACCCAATGGGCCCAGGAATATTTTTCCTGAACCAATTTTTGGCTTTTACTTCCTTCTCCTTCATCATCCGTAACAATTACTTCATATTGGTCAAAAGATAAGGTTTGGGTACCGGGGGCTAGGCAATCCAGGCAGCGTGCCAGCCCATCCACTCTTTTATATGTGGGGATAACAACCGATAAATGGATGTCATTGTTCATTATATATATTAGCTACTATAATTATTGTTCTGATAAGTATTTATTCAAGTCAATAATTTCTAAAATTCATAATCAAAAAAAGCAATTTCACGAGCATTAACTTTGGATATCCATTCCCTTTCATAGTCTGAAAGCAGTTCGCTATAGTGCTTTCTACTTTTATTAATACTTCCCTTTGCATTTATTTTCGATAGGTCTAATTTTTCATCTAAGTTTAGTCGTTTGCTTATATCTTCCATGGCTGCTGATAATTCTTCATATTTATAAACTTCATCAACTATAATTTGGGAATTGATGGTATAGAGTTCAAAGCCCGATGGCTTTGCATTTCCTGAATTAATAAACTCTCGGAAGGTTGAATATTCTTCATCCCCGCCCTTCCACCAATACCAGGAAATAAATTTATCCCAGGGATTTCGTTCAAAACAAAACTTGAAATAGTTATTCCAAACGTCAGGATCAGTGTACCTTTTGATCTCGCTTGCCGGCATATGGTGGTAATACTTTTTTCGTTCTCGTCTAAAAATGGCCCTGAATAAGTCGGTCTTGGAATACATTTCAAGAGGGATGTAATAATTTTGTGCCCCCCCTGTCGCTAAATCTCATTCGATAACTTTCTCGGTCACCCATATGGGTAATAATGTCATCTGGTCCACAAATATCAGACAGCGCGACTTCAATACTTGAGCTGGCAGTTTTCATAGTCTTTATAAAAATAAATTTATGTTTATGTGATATTATCACTTTTGAAAAATGGCTTTAAACATTATAAAAATCATAACCAATTATTTTCTGGTTTCAATATTATGAAATAGCTGTAGCAACCTTTTGGTGGATTAAACCTAAAAAAGGTATATTCCTACAAACTATGTACCATGCTCGCTTGCTAAATTTTACGCTCCGCCGAGTATTACTCTTCGGAAAAGATTCATCAGGAACCGGCTCATCCAAAAATTCAGAAAGCTTTTGAAAGTCAATTCTTTCTTCATCAATATTCAGGGACAATAAATCTTCACTCCTATCAGCAAAATAATCTTTTACATCCTCATCATGAGTCCTATAAGCTTCAATTAACTTTTCTTTATCATATTGATAGCAATTATAGGCCTTATACTTAATTTCATCATCAATAAGCCCATGGCCCCACAATACAGCTCCTTCATTGTACAGCCATTTCATACTCTTAAGCCATTTTCCCTCGTTACGATGCGTATATATAAATTTGCTACCCGGAAATTTATTATCTAGTTCTTTGTAGAATAAAGGAATCGGTAAATCACCAAATGCATCATAGTTCTGGAGTATATTTTTATCAAAACCGGCATTAATCGCTTTAATTTCCTTCTTCCTTCTCCAAGCCCAATACGGATTTAATTTTTGCCTTGGCATAAATGATAAATCCTTACAAATAACCTGCGGATTTATAAATAGTCCGAGGGAAAAATGCAGGCTTTTATAACCCAGCAATTCTAATGCTTTGCAGAGTGAAGTTGTACCGGTTCGGGAAAGACCAATACAGAAGACTTTATTTTTTTTATATGTATTCATATAGAATTAATTCTCTAATGTATCACTAATATTTGCTCGCCATTCCCCTATCATTTGATTAATAGATTCTTTTTTTCTATCCCGAAATCTAAGTACAGGTAGCTGTTCTTTCCAAAAATCTGCCGTTTTCTTATCGGATCTTGCTCCTTCATTCTTACCCAATATTTTTTTGGTTATACTTCGAAACCTATAAAATGAAGGTAGATATTTGGCCACCTTCATCTTTGTCTTATATTTTTGTTTTGATGATATAAAGTCGGGATTAGTAAGCGTATAACCGAGTTCATCAAGCAATGTATAGAAAAGTCGGTTTTGCGGACTATCATTATATTTTAGCCACGGTTTTGATGAAGTCACAAAATGAAAATTAATTTCAAAATTTTTTAGCTGGTTAAAATCTTCTATCTGATCAAAAGCCTCTCTGTGACTCTGGACATTCCAGGATTTATCAAGCAATTTAAAATCACCTGACAAAATTATATTCATCGCACTTTGTTCATGAAATTCACATTGATCAGGATGATTTGAGATAAAGTTCATAACTTTTTCAGATATATTCTCAGATCTCCATTTATTTAGGTCCATCATCATTAAACCATTATTAAAATAAGGAGCATCTTTTGATAGGTCTAAAGCAGCATAATCAAAAAACTCCCCCCCTAATGATTTAATACTTACTTCCATCCCAACAGTCATACTATAATTAGGCAGATTTTCAGACCATAAATTCTTTATATCTTTGAAATGTAAAATATCTACATCAGTATATATGGCTTTATCTAAATTTTTGAGCAATTTTGGTAAAAGTAATCTGGCATAGTTCATGGGAGAATCAAAGAAAAATTCAGGAAAATCATCAAATTGGGAAGTATCAACTCCGATAACATTTAATTCGGTATCGTGCTTAAATTTTGATAACGTGTCTTTCAAAAATTTGAGTGACTCTGATTTTATTCCACCATCCAATACATGAAATCTATAAGCATGCCCTGAATCCGAACTTACTAAAATACTTGTTATGGTAGCCAACAAACCCGGGAAGTAGCGCTCATCACAAGCCAGTGCTATGTGAATTTCCTCATTCATGTGTCAAAATTTTAAAGACTAAATTCTACGAGAATTATTATATAATTCATATCCGAAATTTTGTAAATCAATTTTTAAATTTCGCTCTAAAAGCGAATTATCTTTGCGTATTCCATTATTAATACTTCCTCTTGCTATTTTCTTATATTTATTATTTATATCGGCATCAACAAATTCGGGAATCAATTTAACTAAATAGTAAATTATTCTATCTGAATACCGAGTATTAGAAATAATTGGGTTAGGATTAGTTTGATCTCGTGTAAAGAAAGCATTTGCAAATGATTTTAGTAACACCTGAAGGGGCCTAATCGATTTATTAATTTTTCTTTCAGTATCTATTTTCAAGGGCGACCTTTGACAAAATTTAAAAATTAGAGAAAAGAATCTTGCTGGATTTTCTTTCATTAATTCAAATTGTAAGGCCAAGGTGTTATTATTGCCAAACTTATTTTGATACAATTTAATTAGATGCGAATATTCCAAAAACTTTAAGTTGAATTGGGGAATTTTAGCTCCGTTTTTTGGGGGGTAAATATATTGTTTTATTGATCCCGAAAACCCTTCTTGTACAACCTGCTTATAACTGGAAACTAAGAGATCAGATTGTTCTCTAAACACAATTAAAATTTTTGCTTCAGGAAATAATTCTTTCAGGCGATTACAAATAATAACCTGGTCATAACCGCCAGATATCGGATTTCCAGATAGCCGTTCAAATGTCATTACAGGAGCAAGATTCTTATTTCCAGCCTTATTTAATTCTGATTTTAAATATTCTTCAATTTTCGCTTTTTCATAATGAATCATCTGAGGCTTAACTAAATAATCACGGAGCGTAACATGTTTACCAACCTTTTTAAACCCAACTTCTTCTATAAATAAACGCTTTTGTAAAAATGTAGAAGCTGTTTTTACGTATCCTATATGTATTAACATAAACTACAAGTATAAATAATTTGACAAATATAACTTCCGAAATTTCACAAACTTTGCATTTCCACCATTTCGCGAAAACGCGATTTCCGCTGCATCGACAGCGCCCGGTAGCTGCCGCCTTCTAAAAGCCGCCCGTCATCCAGCACAAATACCAGATCCACATTTTTAATCGTGGACAGCCGGTGGGCAATAATTACGACGGTAATTTCGCCTTTCAGGGCATCGATGCTCTCCTGGATGTACCGCTCCGATTCGGTGTCGAGGGCGCTGGTGGCTTCGTCCAGGATTAATAAATTCGGCCGTTTGAACAGCTCGCGGGCGATAAACAGCCGCTGGCGTTGCCCGCCGGAAAGGCGCACGCCGCGATCGCCCACCCGTGTTTGGTAGCCGCCGGGCAGGTCCATGATAAAATTATGGGCATGCGCCTTTTTCGCCGCATCCCGCACCTGCCCACGGAACATTTTGTCTTTGGCGTAGTCGCCGGTCCACAGGGAAATATTGTTGGCCACCGTATCGTCGAACACCACCGTCTCCTGCGAAACGTAGCCGATCTGCCGCCGCCACGAATGCAGCTCTACTTCGCGGCTGTCGGTACCGTCAATCCGTATGCGTCCCTTCTGCGGCTTCAGCAGCAGGTTCAGGGTATCCACGAGCGTGGATTTACCCGCCCCCGATTCGCCCACGAAAGCCACCGTGGAACGGGCCGGTATCGTCAAATCAATATTTTTGATCGCCGCAT
>DASQZL010000182.1:0-3006 GCA_035638715.1 Balneolaceae bacterium | reverse complement strand
GGGTATGAACTGTTCACAGAGCAGAAAAATTTCGGGAAGGCAACGAATCAGCTTGCCCGTTTCAATAAATGGATGAAAGACATAACCGGCAAAAAAGACGTTTATCAAGCCGAAAGATTGAACGGCTACAACGTCATCTATAACCGGCTGGAAGGAGCCATTCACCCCGGTAAAATGATGCAGGCGCTGATTGCAAAAACTCAGGCGGCCGGCGTGCACATCCGGTGGAACACAAACGTCAAAAAAATTAAAAAATCAGGCGTTTTATTATCTGAAAATGATAGCAGCATAAGCGGCGACCAGGTACTGGTGGCCAGCAACGGATTCACCCGCCGGTTGATCAAAAACATCACTATCAAACCGGGGCGCGGTCTGGTGATGGTGAGTGAGCCGTGGCCCGGGATGCCGTGGGTAGGTATTTTTCATTATGACCGTGGCTACGTGTATTTCCGTAATGCAGGTGACCGGCTGCTGCTGGGCGGAGGACGGAATATAGCCATGGAGGAGGAAACAAAGGATCAGTTTGGCATCAACCCTGGTATAAAAGATTATTTGACAAATTTTGCCCGGCAAAAATTAACGTTGCCTGAAGGGATATCGTTTGAATATGAGTGGTCGGGTATTATGGGATTCACGCCGACAAAAACGCCTATACTGCAGCGCATAAATGATCATTGTGTTGTAGCGGCCGGGCTAAGCGGAATGGGGATCGCCATCGGGATGGATGTGGCCCAAACCGCCGTGGGCTTGCTTAGTGATATATCTTCTATGAATAATTAGTCTGATATTCAGAAATGACTTGCGACAATCGGATATTACTGTTTGACGCATACCGGTTCATTAAAAACCGGAGTCATCTAAAATGATAGGTGGACATCTATATTCAGTTATTACGAGTCCAGGATAAAAAGAGCCGATAAGTAGTTTATTGCTATTACACAAACTACACACCTGTGTGCCGAGGCGCTCCGGTGCGCATGCAATAAGAAAAAGCAGGGGATACCAGAGAAAATTTCTCTGTGCAACTCTGTGGCTTCTTTGAGTCGCTCTGTGAAATTACTTATTTCATAGCCCGGCAACAGGACTTAATTCGAATTCACCTTATTTATAAAAATTTAATTAAAATTTTCTTTTTTATATTATACTGAATCGAAAACTAAATAATACTCTGTATGCCAAGCCGTAAATCATTTCTTAAAACACTGGCTTTGGGGGGCGGAATCTTACCCTTCAGTAAATTTTCATCGCAAAAATCTGCTCAAAAAGCACAAAAACCAATTGTTATATCAACTTGGAATTTTGGTATTCCGGCGAATAAGGAAGCCTGGAAAGTATTGTCTCAAAATGGACAGGCCATTGATGCAGTAGAACAAGGGGTCCGGAAAATTGAGGCGGACCCCAGTATTGAGACGGTAGGCTATGGCGGCCGCCCCGACCGTGACGGCTACGTTACCCTTGACGCCTGCATCATGGATCATAAAAATCATTGCGGTTCGGCGGTTTTCCTGCAGGATATTATGCATCCTATTTCGGTTGCAAGAAAAATAAAGGAAGATACCAAATACATTATGCTTGCGGGTGATGGCGCGCTGGAATTTGCTCTCAATCATGGCTTTAAACGACAAAATTTACTGACGCCAAAGGCCAAAAAAGAGTGGGAAGAATGGCGAAAAAAGAACAATTATCACCCGCAAACTCCCCCGATCAGCAATAAAAATCACGATACGATCGGAATGATTGCGCTCGATGCACACGGGCAGCTCTCCGGTGCCTGCACCACCAGTGGAATAGCGTACAAGCTGCACGGACGCGTAGCCGATTCGGGCATCATCGGGGCCGGCATGTTTGTGGACGGTGAAGTGGGAGGGGCCGCTGCGACCGGCGTCGGGGAAGAGGTGATTCGCACGGCCGGCAGCAGCGCTGTTGTAGAAAATATGCGCCATGGCGATGATCCGAAAACGGCTTGCAAAAAAGTGGTTGAGCGTATTGCCAATCTTAATTATAACAAACGATCCAAAAGCAACATACAGGAAGGTTTTATAGCCGTAAATAAAGATGGTGAATATGGCGGTTACGGCATGCGTGCCGGCTTTGAGTTTGCGGTGCATGATCAATCCGGGAACCGGCTTATAAAAGCCGATCACATGCTGTGATTTTAACAAAATCAAATTATTCATGGCATAAATTGTAATCGTGCCATGAATTTTTAAGTCTTTTGCGCTTTAAACTCCCGATACAGCTCTAACAATTCACTCAATATCATAGCTGTTGCGCCCCAAAGGGGTACCTGGTGAACATCCCAATAGGGGACCTTATAGGTAGCTTTATCTCGTAGTGTCCAGTTTTCAATGATGAGGTTTTCATCATCAAGCAGGCTATCCAGTGCAACGGTAAAGGCTTCCTTAACCTCGTCATGGTTAATATTAAGTTCAGGCGGCGCATCTAAAAATCCCACCACCGGCGTTACCCGATTGTTGGAATGAGCTACATAGAGATCACTGAGATTTCCTGCGGTTTCAACCTCTTCGGCAGTGATGCCGATTTCTTCGCGGGCCTCACGAAGGGCCGTCTCAACCGGCGTTTCCCCGCTTTCAGCTCGACCGCCCGGCAAACTTATTTGTCCTCCGTGATTGATATCCTGGCTGCGCAGCGTAAGCAACAGTGACAACTGTGATGCCTCATTCGGAAAAATCAGAATAAGTACGCTGCTAACATGAGCTTCATCCGGGGCATCCATTCTGCGGGTTGAACCTTCCTGTCCGGCGGGTTCCGGAGCCATCATGAACTGCGAAGATTGACCCGGCAACGGCCTGGCCTGGAATCGTTTTTTCAGAAACTCGAAGAAATTATTAATCATCAGGATACTTTAGATCGTCAAGAGCATGTAATTCAAATAATTACCGGCTGAAGCCGTTACTATTACGGTAAAATAATTACAAAATTGCACAATTTTTGTAAAGGGCATTAAAGTCATCTATTACATGGAACAAGCGGTCTAAATTCACT
>DASQZL010000181.1:0-10628 GCA_035638715.1 Balneolaceae bacterium | reverse complement strand
TAACTTGAATGATTCCTGATCCTGATCCAGCACGCTATCATCCTGGAGATAAACGCCAAGCCGCTGCTGAAGCAAATATTTGGAAGGATGCTGGAAAAAAGCTACCAACTCTTCAATCGTTATGTTTTTAAACGAATCGTCCGGTTCGGGCAACTTATTATCAATTAGGGCCGGAATCTCTGAATGGGCTTGCGAGAGCCGACGAGCGATATTGCAATTTTTTTGTGAGAAACTAAATAAATAATCTCTATTTTTATTAAAATAACGCATGCTAAAAGCTTGCAGGGGATGGTATTGCACTATTTCATCCTGTCGAATGTTATAAGTTTCCACAATGTAATCAATGAGCTCCCGGACAACCACGGACGGCGGAAATTCAACATCACTCCTGTCACTCTGGCCCACGTAGCTGACGTAAAAACCACTGGAAGCTCCCATGAGGCATTCAAGGAAAATCTGACGATCGTTGCTGGCCGGTGACCGATCGCCTTTTTGGGGAAGCTTATTAATAAGATCAAATCCCGGTACATTCCTGGATCGCGGAAAACTGCCGTCATCCATTCCGACTAAACCGATCACTTTGGCTGGAATATTTCGCATTGAAATCATTGAGCTGAAAGTAACTCCCGGACCGGGTCGGCCGCCCCCCTTGCTATTCTCGTCAATCATTTTCTCAAAATAATTACATATAATTTGGTAAGGGACTTTTTCGGCAAACCGGGCGTTTTTTGTTTCATCAACCAGCACGTTGATTTTGTCGCGCAACCACTGTATCTGTGCAAACCACGGCTCTTCATCCGTAAAAAATATGGATAGCCAATTGCCTAAGATCCGCCCCCACTCTTCGATCGTACGCCTTTCATTCGCCTGCCGGTGACACCGAAAAAGCTGATGAAGAAACCGGGAAAATTGGCCTAAAAGCTGCGAATCCTCCGATTGACGGATATTTGAATACGGGTAAATTCCTTTGAAAAGACGCTCCTCATCCGGTTCCATGGCATAGCCCGAAAGCAGGCGCTGTAATCCCGACTGCCAGGTGTAACTGTCGGATTCGGGCAATCCCAGCGAAGCTTTCTGTCCCCCGTCAATGCCCCATCGTATCCGGTTCTCTTCAACCCATTTTTCAAGCGTGTTGATATTTTCATCACTTAGCGAAAAGGCACTGCGTATCGGCTGAGAATTTAATAAATCCAGCACATCCGTAACCTTGAGACGACTGTCCACAAGATCAATCAATTTTCTGAAGCTTTCCATTACGGGCGAGGCATGGGGTGCTTCAGCCAGGTGAAAAGGTATTTGGGGCATCCCCTCTTCTACCGCTCCGAATATGGCTTTTATTTCGGGAGCATAGATATCGAATTGCGGAGTTAAAATATGAATGTCCTCTGGTTCCAAGTCTTCATTTTCTTCCAGGATATTTAATAATTGATCATACAACACCTCAACTTCGCGCCGGGGACTATGGCAGGAATGAACCTGAAATGAACCATCCGGTGTAGCCTGATTTTTCTTACCGGCATCAAGTCTTAAATCGCGTTTTAATACTTCAAAAAAATTTGATCTATCTTCTGTAAGTTGTTCGCCATCATTTGTTTGTAACTTTTTCAACTTATTTTCACCGGTTAAAAAAGATTCGGTTAATTCATAAAATTCACGTCCTGCACGTCCCAGTGATCGGACCAGAGTATTTTTTTTATGGGCTGAACAATCAGGCAGGTAGAAATGAACGTTTGTCAGTTTTGCTAATTCCATCCCCAGCTGCAGGTAGACCGGAGGCATCTCTGTGACACCAAATATTATGACTCTGGAGGGCAATTTTTCAGCCGGAATAGATTTTTCTTTAATTGCCTGAAAAAGATTTTTTTGCAAACGGGCGCGATGGTGCACCTCTTCTCCATTTTTTATGCTCCAATGATCGTTCAGTTTGTTCCATAAAATGGCTTGCCATCGCTCCATATTTTCATTGGTAACGAGCTTATTTTTTTCCCAGGAGCGAATCATTTTGGGGCGATACGTAAGATATTGATCGAAAACATCGCTGATGCGGCAAGCCAGTTCCCACCTGCGCATGGCAGCATTTTGAGAATCCCGCTGGTTGATATACTGGTGAAGCACCGTCAGCGCGGGATCATTATCACGATAAAGCACCTCATAAATAGTCCAGGTCATAGGCCACCGTTCGGCAGGCAGCATTTCCGGGATACTGGAATCCATCGTCCGAGCAATTTTCCAAAAAAGCTCGGCGGGAAAATTAAAATTAAGATTAGCCGTAATACCCTCTTTGGCAGCCAGGTAACGAGAAAGCCAGCGCGCCATACCATGATTCTGGACCACAAATTGCTCCGGTGCAAGAGGATTCTTTGGGGGATGTCTGTGCAATTCCTGCAGGCACTCATCTGCTAAATCATACAAATTTTCACTATTATAAATTCTAAGCATGCAGCGCTACAAATTTAACCAGTCAGACTGGTATTATAATTCGCACAAAAAAATATCAGTTATATTCGCAAGACTTTACCGTTCAAACGATAGTAAAGTAAATAGCTCGAAAAATTCAATCAATGATATCCGATACAAAATTCGGCAGGGCAAAGCAACTCTTATGCACGTCTGCATTGTAATATTTAAGGAGTGATCCGAATTGTTGCAAGCCGTTTTCAACCCGCTTCAATGAAGCCTTATCCAGCGGACAGGCTCCTTTTGAACCCAGTATGAAAGACCACATTCCTGCCGGGTATAATGGAATATACGCCAGGTACATTTTGGAAACGGAAAAAAATTCTTCAATCGAATGGTAAAAATCAGCTATGGCGGAATTATACTTTTCAATCCAGGGGCTTTCGGTCTGTGCCGCCAGCACGCCGTTTTCCGTCAACGCTTCAGAGCAGGCCCGCAAAAAATTATCCTGGAAAAGTCCCTTGGCCGGGCCCACCGGATCGGATCCATCAACAAGAATGACATCGTACGGTGTGTCAATATTTTTGACAAATTCGGTCCCATCTTTAAAATGGACGGTCAGCTTTGGATTTTCCCATTCACCTACGCCGGGCAGAAATTCTTTAGCCACTTTCACTACCATCTCATCTATTTCAACCATATCGACAAGCTGAACGCCCGGGTGATGCAGAACTTCACGCGCCGTGCCTCCATCGCCGCCACCGATGATAAGCACACGCCTGGGCTCCGGATGCGTAAACAGTGGAACGTGACTCAGCATCTCATGATATACAAATTCATCTTTTTCCGAAAGCATCACCATTCCGTCGATCGTCATCAGCCGTCCCCAGGCATCTGTTTCAAACACTTCCACCTTTTGATATGGCGACTGCCCGGAAAAAAGCACTTCCTCCACGCCAACGGTCAATCCCGTCCGGCCGTGATAATATTCATCATAAGAAACAGGCATGATAAAAGATGTAAGTCTAATTTGTTGCTAACTCCTGATATTTCATTTGTACCACAGTACAACGCCGGCAAAACTCGCTGCACAGTCTTTAACCCGGTGCTCAACTCCAACAGACCGGATTTTTCCCAACGCCCGATGGCGATTTTCAAATGCATTTTGAATCATTTGCCGTGCTCTGGATTCCACCTGAACCAGACGGCTGCAATCTCCGTATTCCATAATAACGCCGGGCAGTGAGTCGTCCTCCGGAATACCTACCGCTACGGCCGATGCAATGATTTCACCCGGCTTGCTCGATTGGACGTGTGCGTATGCCAGCGGAATGAATCCTCCCGCCGGTAAATCAAGTGCACTGCATTCTGCCTGTGAAACTCCCGGCGGCAAAATGCTGCTCATCCTCATCAGGTTGGTATCACCGACACCGGCTTCAAGCAAAGCATTATCAAAGGCGTTGAGTGGCGTCTGCCCTTCCGAAGCTCCATGCACCAGGCAAAAAGTATCAGGTGTTTGCGCCATTAATGTCTGCAAGCGAACAGTGGAATCAGGTTCATTCATTGTTTATTCTTTCCGAAATTTTGCTAAAGGTTTAAACGGCAACTCTTCGCCATTTTGGGCTTCGAATAATCCTCTTTTCATTTCCATGCTGGTTGTATTCGTTGCCTGCACGGCGATCTTCATATTTTCCTGTATCACCCACGGATCGATGGTTTCACCACAGGTAAAAACATCGAGAGCGGCATAGTTGTACTCCGGCCACGTGTGAATGGATACATGCGATTCAGCAATTACTACAACCCCACTTATTCCATGCGGGCTAAATTTGTGAAAATCATGCGAGATGATGGTCGCCTGCGACGCTTCAACAGCTTTAACAAGAGAAGACTTCACATAGGTAATATCATTGATTTTTTTTGAATCGCAGTTATACATCTCCACTAAAATCTGGCGTCCCAGCGCTTCCATTTCACTCATTTTATTTACAACTTAATGCTTTATTCGCTGCATGAATAGCAGAATGCATATGTCTTTTAAACTACACAATTTTTCGGTAAGAATTAATGATACAATCCCAGGAAAAAATATCCGGAGAACATGCCCTTTCACTTTACAAAAAACTGTTGCTGCCCCGTCGCATTGAGGAACGGATGCTTAATCTCTTGCGACAGGGAAAAATCAGCAAATGGTTTTCAGGCATCGGGCAGGAAGCGATTGCCGTAGGCACGGCAGAAGCCCTTCAATCGACCGATTACCTGTTGCCCATGCATCGCAATCTTGGAGTATTTACAACCCGTGGCGTCGATCTTTATACCCTTTTCTGTCAACTTTTTGGCAAGGCCGATGGATTCACCAACGGCCGTGACCGCTCTTTTCATTTCGGTGCCATGGAAAAACGTATTGTCGGGATGATTTCGCACCTGGCCTCGACCATGCCTGTAGCTGACGGACTCGCACTGGCTTCGAAAATGCGGGAAAAAGATTTCGTGGCATGCAGCTTTTGCGGCGATGGCGGCACCAGCGAAGGCGATTTCCATGAAGCACTGAACCTCGCCGGTGTCTGGAAATTACCCGTCTTTTTTATGATTGAAAATAACGGCTACGGCCTTTCCACGCCGACGAGCGAGCAATTCGCCTGTGAAGATTTAGTGGATCGCGCAAAGGGATACGGTATCAGGGGCGAAAAAATTGACGGCAATGATATTTTTGAAGTGATGGACGCGGTAAAACGGGCCCGCGAGGAAGCCCTGAGCGGAAATCCCACGCTGATTGAAGCCAAAACTTTTCGGATGCGCGGGCATGAAGAGGCATCGGGCACGTTTTACGTACCGGATGAACTATTTGATGAATGGAGTGAAAAAGACCCGATCCTGCGTATGCGTCATTATCTTAAAGAACATAATTTTGTGGATGAGGATGAAAAATTTAATGCCATTCGGGATGAAGTCGATGCCGAATTTACCGGTGCTCTCCAAAAAGCACTTGACGCCGACGAACCGGTTTTCGACGAAGAAACCGAAACGAATGCGATATTATCGCCCGTTAAGGAACCAGCTCAGCCATCTACAAATAATACCACCTCGGAAAAACGTTTTGTTGATGCTATACAATCTTCACTCCGGCAGGCCTTCGAAGAAGATGACGATTTTCTGATTATGGGACAGGATATTGCCGAATACGGCGGTGTGTTCAAGGTTACCGAAAATTTCGTCGATGAGTTTGGCAAAGAGCGCATTCGCAACACGCCGATCATTGAATCCGGGGCGATTGGAAGTGCGGTGGGACTGGCGCTGGAAGGCTTCAAACCGGTCGTAGAAATGCAGTTTGCCGACTTTATCTCCTGTGGTTTCAATCAGACGATCAATCACCTTTCGAAGCTACAGTATCGCTGGGCACCACCGCTGAATATTACGCTCCGCCTGCCGCACGGAGCTGGTGTTGGCGCCGGTCCTTATCATTCGCAATCGCCGGAACCATGGTTCATGCAACATCCGGGGCTAAAAATTGTAGTTCCGGCAACGGTTGAAGATGCGCAAAACCTGCTTTACAGTGCATTGTATGATCCGAATCCCGTACTGTTTTTTGAACATAAAAAACTTTATCGCAGCATCCGGGCCGAAACACTGGATTGCTGCAAATTCGAAAAGCTGGGCAAAGCAAAAGTTCGGCGACAGGGCCGCGATGCCACCATCATCACCTATGGGATGGGCGTACACTGGGCGCTTGCAGAAGCAAAAAAACGGGCTGAAAATGATATAGATCTTGAAGTGATAGATCTTCGCTGCCTGGCTCCGCTGGATATGCAAACGGTCGGAAAATCCGTTGCAAAAACCAATAAAGTGCTGCTGCTTCAGGAGCCTTCAACTACTCTTGGTCCGATGAGTGAGCTGTCAGCGCTTATTACTGAATCATGTTTCGAAGAGCTTGACGCGCCGGTCATGCGCTGTTCTTCACTGGACATACCAGTGCCATTCAACCAAAAATTGGAAAATGGGTATCTGGCTGATCACCGGCTGAGCGAAAAGGTGAAAAAATTACTGGAATACTAAACAGCAGAACTGTCGTCTTCATTTAATGGCAAAAACGCCATGTTATTTTTTCACCCTTGCTCATTCGCAAAAAGAAAACATAGCAAACGCATACAATCCGTAACGGAATTTTTACACACCAGCTACTTTAACTCTTTCGACTCCCTTTCACGGGCTATGCGTCGTGCAAGTTTTTCCTCGAAGTCATTCGCAGCTCTCACACTGTACGAATTTCGTGCTATTTTTTTACCCATCTTACTTTTATGCACAAATGCACGCAACTTCTTGTGCGAGGACAAAAAGTTTTCAAATTCAAAACGCTCGTTTATATCGAGTGTTTCCTCAACGTAATCATTTATAACATCATTTAAAGATGGATCTAAAATTGAATTTTGAACTTTCATCTTAGCGGTTGAAAACCATTTACGTGTTGTTTTATAGTATTACTATTGTTTTAAACCGAAATTGTTTCAGGATATACATGATGTTCCAAAAGCTCCTGCAGTTGTGCGCGCCCGCGGTTGATCCTTGACTTCACCGTACCCATGGGAAGGCCTGTAATTTCAGCTATTTCATCATACGCCAGCTGTTGTATATCCCGCAGTATGACGACCTCCCGAAAATTCTCACTCAGTTGCATCAAGGCCTTTTCAAGCTCATTCATACACATTTTCTCATGTAAGGAATCATCCTGCAATATCGTAGTATCTTCCAATTTCAATGGCTGATCATCCGGATCCGTTTCATCCTCATGGATGGTAATCGTCTGCATTCGCTGTTTCTTTTTATATAAGCTTTTGGCCAGGTTCAACGCTATAGTGTACATCCATGTAGAAAGCTTGGCAACACGCTCATAAGAATGTTTACTGCGGTAAACACGTAAAAATGTTTCCTGCACTAAATCCTCACAATCCTGGTGATTATGTGTATAACGATATAAAAAATTATGGAGGCGGTCCTTGAAGCGTGCGACTAATATATCGAATGCCTCATCATAACCTGCCTGAAAACTCTCCATCAGATCTTCATCTGAAAACGTTCGCAATTGTTTCTTTGATAATGAATTCATTTGTACAAACCTCTCTCTTGATTTTATTTCTATCTATCAATTTAAAAATCATATATATTAACTACAAGTAATCAATTAATTATTCGTTTAATCATTAAAAGGAGAATGGTGGCCGCGTCCACTTGCGAAAAACCCTTTGCCGCGCTGTCAGCATCAAGTAATGCTTCAAATATCCGGGGCATGTCACTCAATGAAAACGCCGAAGCATCATCCCAGAGTTTGTTAAAATACCAGGTATTACTAATGCCCAGCGTATTTTGAATCTGTTTTTTACTTTTTCCCTTTGAGGCAAGCCGGCGAATGCGCCAAATATTCGAGAATATGTTGTAAAAAAACCCTACTGAGCGTATGATTTCTCCCTTTTCTGTGCTGGCATGCTGCAACATCCGTTCTGCGATAAACAGGCTCTGATCATAATCCTTTTCAAAAAGGGCATCTTTGAGTTCAAATACCGAGTACTGGCGATATGAGCCAGCCGTTTTTTTCACATCCGCCGATGTTATGCGCTCTGAAGTATCTACAAAGGTGCAGACTTTATCTATTTCAGAAGACAACACTTGCAGGTTATTACCAACCGACTGGGCCAGCATGCGGGCTGCTTCGGGTTCCATCGTTTTTTGGTGATGCGTGCTTGTCCATTCAATCACCCAATCCGGCAGCAGATAGTCTTTAACTTCCTCGAATTTAAAGAACCCGACCTGTTCATTTTTCGTGATTGCTTTCCCAAGTTTTGTCCGTCCCGATGGTTTTTTTTCATCAAAAAGTACTAAAAGAGTTGATGGGTTGGGCTGCGAAAAGTAAGGAAGAAAAGCATCCAGCCCCCCTCCCTTTCCGGTTTGATTATACGAACTAATATTGAGACTCAGAAAATCCCTTACGATTACGATACGCTGTTCCGCCATCATCGGAAAACTGCGTGCAATGCCCAGTACCTGTTCGGGCGATTTATCGCGGGCATAAATGATATCAAGATTAAAATCTTCGTGTTCCGGAGGCATCAGATTTTCAGCAGCTTCCTGAAGCCGGGCAAGGAAAAAATTCTCTTCCCCACAGAAATAATAGACGGGCTTCTGCTTCTCCGGGGAAGTGAGCTGATCAAGGGCTTTTTTATAAACGTTAATGCTGTTTTTCCTGGCCATACATTATGTTCTTTTTACGGTCAGCTTGCTATTCTTTAGCTGAAAATTTTACTTTTTGCAGAAATATTATAAACCTATATGAAGAAATACAAAAATGCGTGCCTGCTTACCAGAAGGCTTTAAAAAACCGCATTTTATGGATCCCCTTCGTCGTGAGGATTTCTCTAAAAACTGTCTGCGGCTGGGATGATAACCTGATTCCGCAAAGACCTCCACGAATGTGTTAAGATATTCGTGGAAAAATCAAAGACTTTTGTAATTAAAGTTTCCCTTTATAAGAAGCGATAAATGAAAACCGATTACTAAAAAACGAAATTACTTTAACAAAATTCCAGTAATTTTTAGATCCGTACCTTTTCATTCACAAATGACTTGTAAAACTGAAATATAGAAATTGATCGGCCTATAAATAATTGTTTTTATTGATACTTTTATTTTGTTCTTCCTGAATAATATATTTATTTCATAAATTGACCTCTGTTCACGCATAACATTTATTCTTAACAAAGTTTACTTTCAATTATGAAAAGATTCATATCCCTCCTTGTATTCTTATTATGTATGGGTAATATTGTAGCTCGTGCGCAGCAAAACAAGCAACATGCAGCTGTGCCTGATACAATACTAACCAAGCCACAACAGGTAACTACATCAGGGGCTGTTTCAGTAGAAGGGAAAAAAATTCGATACCATGCAAATGCAGGAACCATCATCCTGAAAAACAATAATGATAAACCTACCTGCAGCATGTTTTATGTGGCCTATTTTAAAAAGGGTGATGATAATGCCAAACGCCCGATCACCTTTATTTATAACGGTGGGCCCGGCAGTTCGAGCATGTGGCTACACATGGCTGCCTGGGGGCCACGGCGGGCATTTCTTAAAGACACGACACGGGTTAAAGCCCCCTATAAAACCGTAAACAATGATTACAGTCTGCTCGATGCCAGCGACCTTGTATTTATTGATGCACCGGGTACGGGCTTCAGCCGTATTATCACCCAGCAGAAAGGTGGTGCCGGCACCCCGAAAGATTTTTACGGTATCGACCCGGATGCCCATGCATTTGCTTCGTTCATCACCCGGTTTCTCTCAAGATATAACCGATGGGATTCTCCCAAGTATTTATTCGGAGAAAGCTACGGTACTTTTCGCTCCGCAGTTCTTTCAAATATCCTTGAACGCCAGAAGCAGGTAGATTTAAATGGGGTGATTCTGCTTTCTCAGCTTCTCAATTATAATAATATGTCTGACTTGGCGGAAAACGATCCTGGTGAAGGACTGCCGTACGAGCTTGCATTACCCTCGGCCGCGGCTACCGCCTGGTACTATCACAAATTACCAAATCAGCCCGATTCGCTACAGCCTTTTCTAAATCGGGTTGAACATTTTGCCATGACCGACTATGCGCAGGCACTGGCGCAGGGCTCACAGATTGATTCCTCAACGTTTAATCGGATTGCCGGGCAATTGCATCAATATACTTCACTGCCGGTTTCATATATCAAAAAAGCGAATCTTCGCATCAGCGGACCAGAATTCGAGAAGCAGTTACTCTCTAATGAGGATAAAGTTACCGGCCGCCTCGATACCCGGTTCAACGGCCCGGCGATGGACCCCTTAACCAAAACCCCGGAATATGACCCGCACAGTGCTACTTTTTCTTCCGCCGTAGTTGGTGCTTTTAATAACTATGTGCGCCAAACATTGCATTATGGCAAAGGAATGCATTATCGTCCCTTCGGCAGGGGAATTATCGGGCAATGGGATTTCCGTCATCGTCCGCCAAACAGTTCAGAAAAATTTTTCGCCAACGTAATGCCCGACCTGGCCTCAGCCATGACGTACAATCCCAAATTGAAAGTGATGCTGAATATGGGCTATTTCGACCTGGGGACACCATTTTTTGAAGGCGAGTACGAAATGCATCATCTGCCCATGAAAAAATCGTTGCAGAATAATATTTCTTTTTATCATTACAAATCGGGACA
>DASQZL010000180.1:0-2732 GCA_035638715.1 Balneolaceae bacterium | reverse complement strand
AAGGATTTGAGGAGTACTTGGACATTCGCAAAAAGGCCCGTGAGAAAACACCCGATGAATGGGATGAAAATGACCTCAGACGCCATGTGAAACCGGCCGATCGTACTTTTGTTGAAGTTTATTAGTAACTCAAGGCTTCCTGAAATTTAATCAGCCATTTCATCGCTTACCCGACGATCTCAATGAAGTGGAATGGGGGAGCACAGCTCTCTGAGCGAATTTTCAGATCAATTTTTACGCCTTAAAAAGCGAATGCCAGTTGATGATTTCCGAGTTCCAGGAGGTCTTAATGCCGGCCCCGTAAAGCCGGGTATAAGTTTCGGTGAATTCAGCCCCGATGAGTACAGTCTGGACATTGTAATAAATCCAGATCAGAAATATTATAAAAGATCCTGCTGCTTTATAACTTGCCTGCAGCGAGGAGCTGTTCAGGTACAATCCAATCAGAAATTTGCCGCCTAAAAACAAGGCGGTTGTCACGCAGGCTCCGACAAAAATATCACGCCATCGCGCGTGAACGTCGGGGAGCAGTTTAAAAATGATCGTAAAGAACAAAACACTCACTATGACGGAAAGTATGGTCGGAGACACACGTAGTATAGGGTTTAAAAAAGCGGGCAAAATCGAATGAAATATGCTGCTGATCAACCGTCTTTGCGCTTCCAAAAGCAGCGAGCACAGCATCAGAATCATCAGTACAAAAACAATAACCAGTGAAACAATCCGATTGATTATATAAAGCAGAACGGAATTTATATTTGGTTCGGTAATATCCCAAATAGTATTCAATGAATTTTTTAACTGTGATACTACTGTAGTAGCGCCAAATACTAATAGAATGGTAGCGAAAATTGATGAAAGTACATTTGCATGTTGATTATTGGAGGTCGCAGCCATATTGATAAGCGAGTGCGCGATATCTTTACTGGTCAATTGCATAAGATATTGCGTCAGGGCCTGCTGGGTCTGCTGGTTTCCCAGAAAAAACTTGGCAGATGCCACTACAATGAAAATGAGGGGAGCGGCCGAAAAAATGGTATAGAAGGCAATGGCGGCCCCATGTAAAGCAATATTATCATCTATAATGTTATTAAAAGTTTCCTTCAGTAAATTTTTTGATGTAGCATAAAGTTTCTGCATAATCCACTCTTAACTCATATTTCTTTCTGCTTTTAATCGGTAAAATATTATTCAGTATGATATGTAAATTTGACGAAAGTTATAAGTATGTGCTTGTAAAAAGAAACGGGCGGGTGAGTTCCAGAGAAATTTTTACTATTTTTGATGATTCATATTCCAGGGCGAATAATTATTAATTACTTAATAAAATTTATCTTTTGGAGCTTCGGCTGGATTGAATCATCGGGAGAATCCATGATGATGTTAAACAATCGCTATAGAAAAAAGTAAAATTGGGACTAATTATTTAGAATGAAATATAAAAGTGCCGCTCAAATTCGACGTGAATTTCTTGAATTTTTTGAAAAAAAGGGGCATGCTATTGTCGATAGTGCTCCCGTCGTCCCCCGTTCAGATCAAACCCTGCTTTTTACAAATGCAGGCATGAATCAGTTTAAGCCCATTTTTATGGGTGAACAGAAGGGTATAAGGCAGGATGGCAAATTGTGGAAACGGGCTGTCGATACGCAACGCTGCATCAGGGTCAGCGGTAAGCATAACGATCTGGAAGAAGTGGGACGTGACACCTATCATCATACCTTTTTTGAGATGCTCGGCAACTGGTCGTTTGGTGATTATTTCAAGAAAGAGGCAATTGCCTTTGGCTGGGAGCTGCTGGTCGATCAGTGGCATTTACCGGCTGATCGCCTCTATGCCACTATTTTTGAAGGGGATGAAGAAGACGGCTTGCCGGCTGATGAAGATGCCCGCCGTTACTGGGCTTCAGAAACGGGGATCAGTCCCGATCATATACTGGAGGGCAGCAAGAAAGACAATTTTTGGGAGATGGGCGATACCGGCCCGTGCGGTCCCTGCTCGGAAATTCACATCGATATGCGCACCGATGAACAGCGCGCTGAAACGCCCGGAGCCGAGCTGGTCAACAAAGATCACCCGGCCGTTATCGAAATCTGGAATCTGGTTTTTATACAGTTCAACCGGCAGCCCGATAACTCGCTGGAAAAACTGCCTGCCCAGCACGTCGATACCGGCATGGGGTTTGAACGAATTTGTGCCATCTTACAGGCTAAAGAATCGAATTATGATACCGATCTTTTCACTCCTTTGCTTGCTAAAATCGGTTCGCTGGCCGGCACAAAATATAAAGCGAATCCAGAAACAGACGTGGCCATGCAGGTGATTGCCGATCATATCCGCTCAGTCAGTTTTGCCATTGCTGATGGCGCCGCCCCGGATAACGACGGACGCGGTTATGTAGTGCGACGTATTTTACGACGCGCTGTACGCTATGGGTGGGACAAGCTGGATCTGAAAGATCCGTTTTTCTACAAATTGGTCCCGACGCTTGCTGAGCAGTTTGCGGAGGTTTTTCCCGTGCTGTCCGAACAGCAGGATTATGTGATGAAAGTCATTCGCTCGGAAGAGGAAAGCTTCCTGGACACGCTCGGTCAGGGCATCGAATTGTTTAATGAAATAGCTGAAGGCCGGGATATCATTCCCGGCGACTCGGCCTTCAAACTGCACGACACCTATGGATTTCCGATCGATCTCACCCGCCTGATGGCGCGGGAACGGGGGTTGGAAGTTGATCT
>DASQZL010000179.1:0-6673 GCA_035638715.1 Balneolaceae bacterium | reverse complement strand
GGTGAAGATGTTATTCCTTATATCCGTGATTTTATTCATTAGTTCATGTTCAGGCAAGGATGATTTCAAACTGGCCAAAAATGGAGTAACAGTAAAATGCCGGGATGCCAGCGTGGGGGAATCCGGTACGGTGGGCGGGGTTACTTATACCAAGCGAACCAAAGGCCAAATTACGACCTCGAATGCCGCGACGACTTGCACCAGCGGAATAACAAATATGAGTAATATGTTTGCTGGGGCCCGCTCATTTAATCAAGACATAGGCAGCTGGGATGTAAGTAAAGTTAAGAATATGAGAGGAATGTTCGCTGGTGATAAATCATTCAACCAGAATATCGGTAGCTGGGACGTCAGTAACGTGACAAATATGAGTGGGATGTTTTTCCGGGATACATCTTTTAACCAGAATATCAGCCATTGGGATGTCAAAAAAGTGACGGATATGTCGGATATGTTTAGTCATGCTTCCTCCTTTGACCAGGACATCGGCAACTGGGATGTCAGTAATGTAACAAATATGCACGGGATGTTTGCTCATGCCGACTCATTTAACCAGGATATCGGCAATTGGGACGTCAGCAACGTGACAAATATGAGTCATATGTTTGCGGATGCCGGTTCTTTCAATCAGGATTTAAGCGGTTGGTGCGTTTCGAAAATAACCTCAAAGCCCGAATTTTTTAGCGATGGCACTGCCTTAACCAAAAATCATCTGCCTAAATGGGGAACTTGCCCGGGGCAGTAAGCCCGTGGCCCTACGAAAATTCTCGGGATTATACACCCCCCCCTCCATCGTCGTGACGTTGCATTTAGATGGAAAAGATCAGAAGGGTCCACTGTTTTAGGAAGCATGTACTGTTTTATTTTCGGGAGAGCCTGGAATATTATATCAAATTTCTTTGATATAATATTTAACCTCGCACTGATATCAGATCGCGGATTACAAAATTAACTGACCTATCCCCGGGATTTTCAGCTAACTATTCACTAACATAATAATTGAATACTATTCATCAAGAAGAATTAAAATTATGAATAAACTTCTATTTTTATTAGCAATACTCACTTTTTTGATTCCTGAAATTTCTATCGCCCAAATTAATAGAATAAAGAAGGGTGATAAAGTTAAAATTGTGGCCCCCTCTGTTGCAGCCGGGAGCATTCAAGGTACAGTTATAGCCAAATCAGATTTGATGTTTAAATTATCTGTGAATGATAAATTAATTGATATCCCATTCGCATCTATCAAGCATCTGAATATCAAAAGATCTTACCATAGGACTGTACATGGGGCGTTAGTTGGTGCCGGGGCCGGAGGCTCCGCTGGCCTAATCACAGGAATAATAGCATCGCAATCGGGTAAATGTTCCGATAATGACTCTTTTTGCGTTGAACCTGTTAAACCCGGAGCAATGATTGCCGGGATAGCGGGGGCAGGAATCCTCGTCGGTGGTCTAATTGGTGCTGCGATTGGTAGTTTCATGGTTAAAGAGCGATGGGTTGAGGTAAATCTCAATATTGGAGTCACAAAATATGCTTTCAAAATGAATCGAAATGAAATTACTCCCGGATTAAGAATCCGGGTTTATTTCATTCAATAACAAGTAAAATCTCTTACAGCTGGATTGATGAGTATCACCGGGTAAATAAAAACTGTTATATAAAAAAGGTCATTCGGGACTATTTAAAGCTGGTTAAGTTTTTTGCGGGCTTTTTTCTGATAATTCTTCGCAGCCTTGGCATGTATTACGATCTTGTAATAGTACCGGGCTTTCGTTTTATGACCCTCTTGATCTGAAATCACCCCGGCATAGTAGGCGGATTCAGCATAATATTGACGATGTTTGCTGCGGGGCAACTGCCTGCTCAGCTGCAGAGATTGCTCGAAGAGGGGAAGGGCTTGCTTATATTTTTTATTTCTATAAAAAATGCGCCCTTTCCAGAACAGCATACTTTCCCGCAAAACTTTCAGATAAGGAAGCTTGTTCTTATTCCAGCGATCCAGTGATCTGTTAATGGCATTAAGCGCATTATTATAATGTCCCATTTTATACTCGCTTTTCACCAGCAGACGCGCGTAATAGTTATTGCGTGGGTAGGAATGATACAATCTGCTAAAATAAGAGGTCGCCTTCTGGAAATTGTGCAGGTATTTGAAGTTGATATACCCCAGAAAATAGGTAGCCTCTGCGCGGGCAAAGATCGCATGTTTTGAGGCTTCCCGCAGATAGTGCAATCCCTCTTTCTCGTTGCCTTTTGGCAGAAACGCCGAAAACGCTTTTAAAACCGGATAGGCCTTTGGTAAATAGGCTGAATAAAAAAGTTTAAGTCCCTTGGTTAGCTCAAGATCGGGGAATTGTGGAAGCTGGGTTTTCATGATGCCATACGCTTTATATGCTTTTTGGGCTGCCTTCAGACTTTTCATCCACTCCCCTTGATCGGAATAAAGCCGGGCCAGAAACCCGTTGGCCGCCATCCGGACCACCAAACCATCGGCATTGCCGTGATGTTGGTATAAAACTTTAGAAGCGGCATAATCGGCCTTTTTCATCAGGTCGATAAAATGCTTGTTGTGAGAGGTGTCGTACTTGTCAGATATCATTTTCCACCAGAGTTTCATACCGTTGAAAATAAACCAAATCGGATCATTCGGATATTTATTCTTCCACGGGGCTATTTGCTGTTCAACCCCCTTGTCATTAAAATTATAGAGTGAATCAGCAGCCATCTGGGCATGACGCTGGAACTGCTTATTCTTTACGAGCTCCGGTACTTGAGCACTGCTGCTATCCGCCCTTCCCGAAGTTAATAAAATGAAAACCGAGAGAAGTAAAAGCTGGGTTTTTGTCATAATAACGCTTTTATACATATAACTCAGATAACAAGATTTTAATTCGAACAGCTTCTGGGGCTATTGCTGCTTTACGGAACATTTCTTTTAGTTAATCAAAAAATCTCTGTCCCCAAACCAAGGGTGCCTCACAAGCGTATGGTCGGCTGATGCAGAATCCCATTTTCTCTGACGAGAACCTGGCTAAGACAGGGGGCAATAATTATTACTTCAAATATTTACTGAGAGGTGATTGAAACTATTTGAAAAAGCTTATTAAAATTAGGCTGTACCGAACCAAATCTATTGGTAATCGAACTTATAACAGTAACCAAAATTTTGGATATTTATCTATATACAATAATAATGAGAATATTTGTCTGGAAAACTTAACAGAGGAATTGGTATATTAAAATAACCCTAAATTTAGAGCTTTTGAGCAACTAATAAATTCTTCCATTCAATAATTTATTAAATCTATTATTCTCTAAATAAACAGTACCCCTACCAGGAGTCGAACCCGGATTTAAGGTTTAGGAAACCTTCGTTCTATCCTCTTGAACTATAGGGGCAATTATAAGCGGTGTAATATAACAATAAGATTGAGAAAAAATTAAGTCTGATCTCAACAGCAGTCCTAAGCTTATTATCGCCTTTCCGGTTTCTTTCACACATTATCTTTAAATTGCTTAATGTAACTTTCAGAACAAAAAACAGTATCATAGCTCGTCTTTGCCAGATAGCTTGAATATCACGCTAACGCAATGATTATTTTATGTTACAAATGATCAGGGAAGCTTGTTTGCTTCTTTTTTTGTTGATGATGACCACGGCTGCGTTTGGCCAAAAAGTAATAAAGGGTGTGGTGCGGGACGATAAAACCGGCAAATCCCTGCCGTCTGCCAATATCATTATCAAAAATTCCTATCACGGTACGGTGACCAACCGGGACGGACGATATTCCCTGTCCATCCCCGACTCACTGCTCCCGGCGACGGTGAAAGTGAGTTATATTGGCTATAAATCGGCTGTCCGTACGATTAAGGCCGGAAGTGCCTCGCAGCAGTCATTTCGTTTGAAACCATCGATCAAAAAGATGAAACAGATTGTTGTGACGAATGAAAATCCGGCTGTACGGATTATGAAGCTGGTAATCGAACATAAGCAGCAGTGGTGGGGCAGGTTGCGCACGTATAAAGCGGAAGCTTATACACGGCAAAATTTAATGAGGGACACGACGATGGTGATGATCACCGAATCGGCTTCGAAAGAATACTGGAGCAGGCAAAAAGGCCCGCGCGAAGTGTTGAAATGGCGCCACCAAACGGCCAATATCAGTGCAGGAGAGAATTTTGCAGGCGTTCGCTATCTCCCTAATTTTTATGATGATAACATACAAATTGCGGGATTCAGACTGGTAGGTGTGACAAACCCACTTGCGTTTTCCTATTATAAATTTAAACTGCTGGGTCGCCTCAGCCGCGACGGGCAGACAGTCTATCGCATCAAGGTGATTCCCCAAAAAAATCTGCAGCCGCTGTTTAAAGGGACCGTGTACGTGCTCGATAAAAAATACGCACTGCTTAAAGTGAATCTTAAGCCCAACAAGGTTGTACGGTTTCCGCCGCCGGTCAGGGACTTCAACCTTTCATATATGCAGCAATTCAGTAATTTTGGAGGAGATTTCTGGCTTCCGGTGGATGTCCGCATAAACGGCACGATAAAAATATCGATGGTCGGGCTACATTTTCCCAAATTGAAATTCCGACAGCTTTCGAAGATAAGCAACTACCAGGTCAATATACCCCTGCCGGATTCTCTTTATGCCAGTAAGAATGTTGTATCAGTTGATACGACTTCGCTTTCGAGAGATTCCATTGCCTCGGTGATGACGGTCAAACCCGTCCCGCTATCCGGCAGAGAGCAGCATGCCTACGCATCACTCGACAGCTCGCAGACCCTGGTAAAGATGTTACAGCCCAGCGGTTTTTTGGCCCGTTTTATAAATCTCTCAAATAATTCGGGATCCACGAATAAAACGCATCATGATACAACAAAAAGTGGATTGGGGCGAGTCAATATTCCCGGTAATTTTTCGCCACGCGGACGATACAATCGGGTCGATGGGCTCTTTGCGGGACTAAAATATTCCGTCGACCCGTGGAAAGGCCTCAAAATCTCAGCCGAAGGCGGCTATAGCACCGCTAATGCGAAGTGGAGCTACGGTGGTGGTCTGCATTATCGATGGTCCGACGGACGATTATCGCCTCAAATCGGGATACGATATCAGGTGCACACGACTCCTCAATATTCATCCCAAATTATAACGCCGACACTCGCATCCATATCCAATATTTTAGGCTACCCAAATTATTTCGATTATTTTCGGGAAAAGGCCTTTACGTTTTCCGGTGCACTTACAGACCAGCGAACTCACTTGGGCCTTAGGGTTTCGTTCAAGAGTGCCAACCAGCATTCGCTGCAAACCCGCACGGCCTATGATATTTTGGGTCGGCACCGCAAGCCACGCATCAACCCGGCGATCAATGCGGGCCATTTGAATGCTCTTAATTTCACGGCCGGCTATCATCTTAATAAAGGCTATACATTTGGCGTGATCGGCCGAAAACGCATCGCCCTTAAAATGGAAATTTCTGATCCGGCGCTGGGCTCTGATTTTACTTTCAACCGTTATGCGGCTCATATCGACTGGAGTTTCAGTACTTTTTTCAAGCGCCGAATTTTCCCGAATACACTAAATATTAGCCTGGATGCCGGCACATTCAGCGGGCGATTGCCGCTGCAACAAATGGGCATTGTGGATGTGGCACCCAATATTGTAAGTCCGTTTGGAGCATTGCGGGCGGCACGTTTTCGACCTTATGAAGGCGAGCAGTTTTTGGCTTTAAATGTTGAGCACGACTTTCGGACCGTCCCCTTTGAACTGCTGGGACTGAACTACCTGGTCAGACATAATATTGGGTTGATCGCTTTTGCCGGAGCGGCGAGGACCTGGACATCCGCTCAGCGAAAGCGACAGATATTCAACCGAACCGGCTATGTGTTGAATTCAACGAACGGCACGCATTTGGAAGCGGGCCTTTCGATTAACGGGTTATTCAATCTGTTTCGGGTTGATTTTGCCAAACGAATCGACAAACCGGTATTTTTGGTGGGCGTCAGCGTGACACGCTTCCGGTAATTTATTTTATAATTCGGGCTGATTTTTAGAAGGTCTATTAATATCTTACATCTAAGAGAGTTTGTATTAAAAAAATCAAGAGAGAGGAATATGCCAAAAAATGTTGCGGTAATTGTGGCTCATCCTGATGATGAAACGCTATGGGCAGGTGGGGCAATACTGAGTCACCCCTCATGGAAACCATATATCATCTGCATCTGCGTAGCCAGTAATAAAGAACGTGCTCACCGTTTTTTCGATGCTTTAGAGATTTATAAGGCGGGTGGCAATATGGGTGATTTGGACGACGGTCCGGAGCAAATACCTCTGGACGAAAATGAGGTCAAACAGACGATCCTGGGCTTGCTGCCTTCCAAAAATTTTGACCTGATACTTACACACGACCCTTCCGGCGAATATACCCGCCATCGAAGGCATGAGGAAGTTAGTAAGGCCGTTATCGAACTTTGGTACAGCGGCGATTTATTAACGGAGGAACTCTGGACGTTTGCCTACGAGGATGGCAATAGAAAATATCATCCCCGGCCTATCATAAGCGCTTCTATCTATCTGGAGCTCGATCCTTCCATTATGGAAAAAAAGTATAAGCTCATTACAAAGACATATGGTTTTGCAGAAAATAGCTGGGAGGCTTTAACAAC
>DASQZL010000178.1:0-2236 GCA_035638715.1 Balneolaceae bacterium | reverse complement strand
TTTTAGCTACAGGGGACGAAGGCTGCTGCTATCGCGGTTTCGAAGACTAATACACTGGGAGTACTGGTCACCCATCATTTTATATCTGCCGGTCTTTTTTTATGTGATTTACCTGGGAATTAAATACCGTTGCCTGACGCTGTTTACACTCGCTAATCCGGGCCTGCCGCATGGTGGATTCGCAGGAGAATCTAAAACTGAAATTCTTAACTTATTCGACAAGAATGATTTTGTAGCCAAATTCTATTGTATAAAATCTTCAGCGAGACCGGAAGAAAAAATTGAAAAGGCTCATCATTTTATGAAGGAAAATGATCTCTCATTTCCGGTTGTATTGAAGCCGGATATTGGACAGCGGTGCAGAGGTGTCAAGATTATGCGTAACGAAAATCAAATGAAAGAATACTTGTCGCATGCGAATGAAAACGTCATCATCCAGGAATATATCAGTGGTGAAGAGTTTGGCATTTTCTACTATCGTCATCCGAATGAGCCGAAAGGAAATATTTATTCCATCACAAATAAAAATTTAGTTAGCGTTGAAGGCGATGGACAAAAAACAATCGAGGAACTTATTCTTGAGGATGACCGCACGCTTAATCTTGCTAAATATCATTTGGAAGAAAATGAAGAGCAACTTTATGATGTACCTGCGGAAGACGAAAAAGTTTGTATTGCTGAGCTTGGGTCACACGCTCGCGGAGCAGTTTTTGAGGATGGCCACCAGCATATCACCCAGGCACTGGTTGATAAGATGAGCGATATATCTGGCAGTGCCAAAGGGTTTTATTTCGGAAGGTTTGATATTAAAGTTCCCTCTTCGGCGGAATTGGATGAAGGCAGAAATATAAAAATAATTGAAGTAAATGGTGTAACTTCGGAATCTATTAATATCTATGATCCCAAATATTCCTTTTGGGATGCCCAGAAAATACTTATGAAACAATGGAAATTAGCCTTTGAAATTGGAAAAATAAATCGTGATCGAGGCGCAAAAGCAACGCCTGTATTTCCACTTCTGAAACGAACTTTTACCGCCCTTAGCTTGCATTGAAAATTTACCGCCTGCATGAAAAAAAGGCTGGCCACGTACTTATGGTTTAGTCACCCGCATATTGATAAGCCGATTACTCATCATGACTGAAAGGAAACACGCTTTAAACTTTCCCTCCTACGAACAGAAATATCTAATACTTACGATATTGATAATTGCGTAATCCCCATAATTATTTATGGAAATGGTGGCCTTTAAGCAACCGAAGGGAGCGAATATCCAAGATAATAACTGAGTCAACCTTGCGGCAAACATTATGCAGCAGAAAGACGCGGCTTTATACCCTTCAAAATATTGCTAAAAACCTTTCGTTAAGTTGGTGAAATTTGTCAACCGAAATAAAAAACTTTTTTAAAGTTTTCTATCAATCAATAAATTAAGGTTTGGAAGTCGTATGTTGCAGGTACGGGCCGAGGATAATAATTCATCGAATTATCGTTAATGACGATGAATATTGGTTTGGCAACATTCTCCCAAAACCCCGATTTTGAGTTAAGCAGACAATACGCCCAATCCTGTAAAAGCGGATTGCCATAAAAGTTATGCATGAACCTTCAAAATCAATAGATGAATACATGCCCTGTTGATCGGATTTTCATCTCAAATGATATAGTTTAAACGCTTAAAAAAACACATCCGTTAATGGGTCGAATACTTCGGTTTTTACGCCCTTTGTTGGTTCTGAATTACAAGTATCCCTATCTCGTTTGTGGTATGGCCCTTGTTATGGCTGCGATCGGGGCATTTTTCGCCATTCACTTGAGAATTAACACGAACCTGATCAATCTTCTGCCCAAAAAAAATAAATATGTCCAGTCGCTGGACAGTCTCAAGAAAAAGGTGGGCAGTGAAACCAAGATGACAGTTGCTATCGTTTCGCCAAGCTTTACTGATAACCGGCGATTTGCCAAAGATCTGGTTCATAAAAGTATGAAACTGTATGACAAGCGGACACAGAATAATTTTTTCGATCGCGCAGAGTATAAACGAGAAACAAATGTGTTAAAGAACAATGCCCTTTATTTTGCGACGTCCTGGGAGCTGAACGATATTACTTCTTACCTGAAGGAGCAGATTCAAAGTTCGAACAAAAAGGCTAATCCCTTTTTAGTTAATTTTAATAGCAACCAAAAACAGGATACCTCCAAAAAAAAACTTAAGGGTTTTGAACAAAGCTACAAA
>DASQZL010000177.1:0-7697 GCA_035638715.1 Balneolaceae bacterium | reverse complement strand
AGATACCTTTCCAACCATCATAATGAAAACCGGAACAGCCGATGAAGGTGTACATGAGTGATTGGGTTTTTAAGGTTATTTACCAGCAGCTGTTCTCACAACAATGTTAAAACCAGCTGTCATAAGCGTCCACGCTTATTTTTTTGCGTTCATCCCTTCTTCTGGCAATTCGGACAAAAATAACTACCGCGGCCGCTTATTTTTATCCGTTTAATCGGGCTGCCACATTCGGGACACTCGGCCCCTTCCTCGCGGTGAGTGATCAAATAATGAGTCGGCAACTTTTCCGGATCCGCCTGGTTATTAACAGAGGTCTTCAAAATACGCTGCATGTTTTGATACAGGTCTTTTATTTGTTCGTCAGATAAATTACTTGTTTTTGTTTTGGGATGAATTTTGGTTTGGTACAATACTTCATCCGAATAGATATTCCCAAGTCCGGCGATGACGCTTTGATCCATCAGCACCGATTTAATCATTCTTTGCTCTTTACCCAGAAGCTGCCGGAAAGTATCGCGGCCCACCTCCAGAGCGTCCTCACCGATATCATGCTCCTCGCAAAATTGATCGGGACTTTCCGCGACATCAATAGCGCCCAGCTTGCGCTGGCAGCCGTATGCAAGGTGCCCGCCGGAATCAAAATGGAAAAGCACCAGCGTATGAGCAGGAAAATCATTTTTCGTTTCACTATAGTAGAGGCTTCCGGTCATCCCAAAATGCAGAGCCAGCCATTTTTGATCATTTGTAGATACAAATAAGTGTTTACCGCGTCGCTCCGCTTTCTCGAAAGTTCGTGCCTCCAGATTATTTTTTAACGTTTGAGACGCAACCTTGAGCACACTGCTATCTTTCACTTCGACCTGATTCACTTTTTTGTGAAGCGAAGTGGAATCCACATATTTTTTGAAAATTTCAACGTCGGGTAGCTCTGGCATGATGAATGATTTTTTCTTTACTAAATAAACTTTCTGTTGATCCCCAACATTCCGTGATTAAGTAAAAAATAGTGTAATGTCTTTCGGAAAAACATTATGTTTTAGAACTGACATCATTTTTTCACAAAAAGCAAAGAGATCATTTATCAGGAATTAAAGTTGGATTAAAACTAAGCATGGCAAGTTCAAGAAGAAGTACAATCTTCATATCAGCAGTAGTTACCGGATTGCTTATGGCAGGCTGTGCCGGGACGCCGCATCTGAACCCTGTACAAAAAACGCAACGCGCATATCAAAAGGCCGAAAAGGATTCCGTGGTTGTTCGTAATGCTCCCGATAAACTTGAAGACGCCCAAAAAGCGATGAACAAGTTAAAACATTTTTCGGGAAATAACGGAAATCAAACCGCTTTTAAGCAACAGCTTGCCCTTGCCAGGCAGCGCATCGCAATTGCACGTAAAACGGCTGAGTTGCGTGCCGCTAAAAATACTGTTCAGCGCTTGTCGGATGAGCTTCATAAACTGCAGACTAAAGTTCACAAAATTAAAAAGAACCGTTTGCAAGAAAGGTTGGCTAATATGAAAATCAATAAGCGTGTTAAATACCTCAAATATTTCAATGCTCGCCAAACGAGTCGCGGAATTGTGCTGAGTTTTAAAAAAATAACCTTTTATTCAGGGAAATCTTATCTCACGTCCAAAGCGGAACCGCCGATCGATGAATTGGCTGATTTACTGGATCAATACCCTGATCGCAACATCAGAATTGAGGGATATACGGATAATTCCGGTCCAAAAAGCCTTAATAGAAAGCTATCACAGCAGCGGGCCGATGCCGTTCGCAAGGCAATCATATCGCGGAAAATTGCCCCAGCCCGTGTTCGGGCTGTAGGGTTCGGCGAGCAATATCCTATAGCAAGCAATAAAACGAAGAAAGGTCGCCAGGAGAACCGACGTGTGGATATTGTCATTTCTGACAAAAAAGGCAATATTCCCGACCGACGGCAATAACGTAGCCAATAATATTAAATTAAAAGATGACTTTATTATTTTTGATGATTGATATTTGTTATTTTCTCGTCTCAATTATTTAATTACAGAAAAATTAATATTATGGCAGATCAACAGGGATATGGTTTATTAGAAGGTAAAAAGGGCATCATTTTTGGCGCGCTGGATGAGCGAAGCATTGCCTGGCGTATAGCATTGGCCTGCAAACGGGAAGGGGCAGATTTTGTGCTTTCTAATGCGCCGGTGGCACTCCGTTTCGGTTCGCTGGACGAGCTTGCAGAAAAAACCGATTCACCTATCATTGCGTGTGATGTGTCTAAAGAGGAATATGTGGAAGAATTCATGGAAAAGGTTAATAACGAATTTGGGAGTGTTGATTTCATTCTGCACGCAATTGGGATGTCGCCCAATATTCGGAAAAAGCAGGAATATAAATCATTGAATTACAACTGGTTTCAGCAGACGCTGGATGTATCGGCCGTCTCGCTTCATAAAATTTTGCACTATGCAAATGAGCTTGAGGTCCTGAACGAAGGAGGCAGTGTGGTGGCCATGTCGTATATCGGGGCACAGCGTATTTTCTCGAAATACAACGATATGAACGACGCCAAGGCCCTGCTGGAAAGTATCGCCCGCAATTTCGGCAGCCGGCTGGCCGAAAAAAATATTCGGGTAAACACGATTTCACAGGCGCCGACGAAAACCTCGGCCGGCAGCGGAATCAAAGGGTTTGACGGCATGTACACCTTTGCCGACAAGATTGCGCCACTGGGAAATCCCACTGCCGACGAGTGTGCCGACTACTGCGTGACCCTCTTTTCTGATCTCACCCGGAAGGTTACCATGCAGAATCTCTATCACGACGGCGGCTTTTCTTCAAACGGAATCGATGAAGATATGATGAGGGATCTGATGCAACTTTACGCCGAAAAAGAAGAGGGAAATGAAGAATAATTGGATGTAGGGGAAAGCATTTCAAAAATTGCAGGTTCCTCCCCGATAAATATATCCTTTTAAAAAACTTATGTTTGTATAAATATAATTCAACGTAATTATTTTATGCAGGCGAGACGCTATTTTTATATTATTTTAGTATTTATTTTCAGCCCCTTTTTCGTATATCAGCTGCAGGCTCAGGATACCACAGCCACAGATACAACGTATTTTACTTCTCCTGAAGGCAGCTACTGGGCTGATTTGACCGGGGGTATTGGCACGGCTGGAGGAGGTTCCAGCGGAATTGCACTGAACCTCCAGGAAAATTATTTACTGCTCACAGTTCTGGCCGATGAACAATTTGATGATTTATTCTCAAATCAATCATTTTGGGAGTATGGGGCAACAGCTGGTATTGCCACCGAAAGACAACAATTTGCACCTTTTTTTGGGGCGCTCTCTGTGGGTGTCGCTTCGATGGGATGGAAAAGATGCGTTGAAAATTGTGAATATTCTGCCAATAATCCGGCTGCATTTAAAACAAGAAGAGGCTTTGGAATACCCGTTCAACTGAGACTCGACTGGCGTCCGTATAGATATTTGGGGGTAGGTATTCTCGGAATGGCAGATATAAATTTTATCCGATCTTTTGCTTCGCTTAACTTTAATGTACAGATCGGATATTTCTGATAAGTTCGCAATAAATAGTTAATCGAACGCAAAAATTCTATTTACAACTTTTATTAAAGACTTATTCTCACATAGTATTGTTGCACTTAGAATTTTGTCTAATGAAAGAGTAATTACAGCAAAAAATGAAGAGAAGTGCAACTGACTGATGGCCCATCGCTTCCGTATATTCTGCTGGCTGAGGAGGTGATCCAAAAGCTTAAACAATAGCTTTTTGTCTCTTTGCTATAGAATGGGAACGAAAAGATGAAAATTAATCGTTAATTAGTTCAATATTAAACTAATTAAAATTAAATAGATATTTATGAATATTCTCCTACTAATTGCACGAATATTATATTCAGCAGTGTTTATTCAGGCCGGGATTGGTCATATTTTTCAACCCGATGAACTGGCAGATTATGCAAAAAGCAAAAATGTACCCTTTCCAAAAATGTCCGTAATTTTTACCGGCTTGTTAAATTTACTTGGTGGACTCAGTATTTTGCTTGGACTGTGGGTCAATATCGGTGCATGGCTGCTGATTGTATTTTTGGTACCCACAGCTTTTATTATGCATAATTTCTGGGTTGTTGACGATCCTATGCAGCGTCAGAATGAGCAAATTCACTTTCTGAAAGATTTATCGATGGCGGGGGCTGCCTATATGATTTGGTATTTATATGTAGTCGTACAACATGCACCACTCAGCCTTTAAGATAAAAATAACACCCGATTATAGTAGAAAATATCCCCTGCTCTTTTTATTATTAACTGTTTCAATGAGTAAGGTCAATAAATTTCCGAACGAAAACGTGTACTGAATCCACGTCCGAAAACATTGCCATGATTTCACCTGAGCACCTCCTGAATGGTTATGCTAAGGGTATATTCCCAATGGCTGAATCGCGCCATGCACCAGAGGCGCGCTGGTATACAGCCCGGAAACGGGGGATCATTCCGTTGGAGAATTTTCACGTATCCTCCAACGTGCAGCGGATTGTACGAAATCATCATTACCATATAAAATTTGATTACGCTTTCCGGCGAGTGATGAAGGCCTGCGCCGATCGTGAAACGACCTGGATTTCGGATGAAATTATCAATTCCTATTGCAGGCTGTATGAATTGGGTTATGCTCACTCGGTAAGCGTATTTAACCAACAATGGGAGCTGGTGGGCGGTCAATATGGAGTGTCATTAAAAGCCGCCTTTTTTGGTGAGTCGATGTTTGGGCGAGCCAGGGAGGCATCGAAGGTTGCGCTTTACTGGACGCATCAGGCCTTGTCGCGTGGAAATTTTATGCTTTGGGATACCCAATTCTGGACCCGGCATCTTGCACAATTTGGCTGTATCGAAATTTCGGCCGGGGAATATCAACAGCGATTGCAAAAAGCATTGCAGCATAACGCAAACTTCGAACCTGTCAATACCGGCGAGCAGATCAAATAAAAATCCATTGAGAAGCAAAAAAATTTTGGATAGATTGATTTAATATACCAGCTCTACATGCTGGGTTAACATAAAACGAACAGGTGATCTATGAGGAAGCCGAACCCCACCAAATGTAGACAAAACAGTGATGTAAACTCACCCATCCTGAACTTGAAAAAAGCCCATCTTATTCGCTTTCTACTTGCCGGAATATTGACTATAAGTTTTGCGGCAATTTTTCCGCGTTATTCTTATGGTCAAAATAATACTCGGCTGATTCATAAAAAAAACCACCCGAACTTGATGAAGAATAATAAATTAGCCTATCCTAAACCGCATCGCGACTCGACGGTGGATACCTATTTCGGTACCAGGGTTCCGGCCCCCTACCAGTGGATGGAAAATCTCGACAACAAAAAATTACATAAATGGGTAAAAGCAGAAAATAAACTTACTCATTCTTATCTGAATAAAATTCCGGTTCACAACTGGATCCGCTCGCAGCTGAAAAAGATAGAAAATTATGCCAAAGAAGGCACTCCTGATCAGACGGCCGGCGGCAAGCTTTTCTTCCGAAAAAACACGGGATTACAAAATCAATCGGTCCTTTATGTACAAAAATCCGCTTCGGCTAAGCCCCGCATACTCATCAATCCAAACAAACTTTCCAAAAATGGATCCGTCGCCCTGGCTGGCTATCAGCCCTCGCCCGATGGCAAATACATCGCCTATGAACTGTCGCAAGGCGGCTCGGACTGGGAAACGGTATACGTGATGAATGTCGCCACAGGCAAAAAACTTTCTAACAAGGTGCACTGGGTTAAATTTTCCGGCATTTCATGGACGCACAACGACGGTGGATTTTTCTATTCACGTTACCCCAAACCGCCCAAAAACAAAAAAATCAGCCACCAGGTGGTGAACCAAAAACTCTATTATCACAAGCTGGGTACTCCGCAAAAAGATGATCAGCTCATTTACAAACGACCCGATCTGCCGCGCTGGATTATTGAAGGCAATGTGAGTGAGGACGGACATTACCTGTTTATTTATCTCGATAATGGCACCGCTACCCAAAATGAACTTTACTACGCCAACCTCGGTAATCCGAACAATCCGGATATCAATGCCAAAATTAAGCCGCTTTACACTAAAAATGACGCGCAGTATTCCCCGGTCGGCCACAAAGGGAACACGCTTTTCCTGAAAACTACACGTAACGCACCGCGTGGAAAAATTGTCGCAGCTAAGTTCAGCAATCCTGATCCATCCAGTTGGCATACCGTTGTCCCGGAAGGTAAGGGGGTCATCCAGGGAGCTTCAATGACAGATGGTCGTATTCTGGTGAATTCGCAGGTTGTGGCCAAAAGCCGTCTCTCCCTTTACAGCTCCAGTGGAAAATCGCTCGGCATTATTAACCTGCCTACACTCGGATCCGTTGGCGGCATTTCAACACGCAATGATTCACCGATTATTTACTATAATTTTACTTCCTTTCTTTATCCGAGCACGGTGTATCGCTATAATGTACGCAAGCATCAAAAAACGATTTTCTTCAAGCCAAAGGTCAATTTTGATCCCTCTAAATACCACACAAAGCAGGTTTTTTATCACTCGAAAGACGGTACAAAAGTCCCCATGTTTATCGTTGCCAAAAAGGGTGTAAAACTTAATGGTAAAAATCCCACCATTCTTTACGGCTATGGTGGTTTCGATATCACCATTACCCCAAGTTTTAACCCGATGCTACCGATCTGGCTGGAATTAGGCGGGGTCTATGCCGTTCCCAACCTTCGCGGGGGCGGCGCCTACGGCGAAAAATGGCACAAGGCCGGTATGCTGGGCAACAAGCAAAATGTTTTTGATGATTTTGCTTGGGCTGCAAAATATTTGATCCGCCAAAACTACACTTCCTCCAAATATCTCGGTATTCAGGGCTATTCCAACGGCGGACTTTTAACGGGCGCTTCCATCACCCAGCACCCGGATCTTTTTGGCGCGGCATATATTGGGCATGGAGTGCTTGACATGCTGCGCTATCAAAAGTTTTCGGGTGGCGCTCTTTGGGCACCGGAATACGGGAAATCTTCGAATAAAAAAGCCTTTAAGTGGTTATATGCCTACTCACCTTTGCACAACATCCGGAAAGGAACATGCTACCCGCCCACGCTCATAACAACCTCATGGGATGATGATCGCGTCGTGCCCAGTCATGAATTCAAATTTACCGCCAAAATTCAGCGCGCTCAGAAGTGCTCAAATCCAATTCTTTTGCGTACGACCGGCGGCACGAGTCACGTGTATATGCCAACCGATAAACAGATTAGCCAGACTGCTGATGTATGGTCATTTGAGGCGTATAATCTTGGTATTACAAAGCTGCCTGCCAAACTAAAGGAAAAATAATAGCCCAAATACACTAATTTTATTTATCATATTGTTGGACGCCGGCAACTAACCTCTCGTATGCGGAAAATTCGCAAGTCAATGATATACTTAAGCGAAACAATCTTGGGATTAGCTAATTTCCAGAACCGTTCATAAAATTCTGGATAATACTACAGGTAATATTTTTTAAAAAATGTAAATTATTTCAAATATTTCAATTATATTACTTAGAAGAGTAACGCTGTGTGTGGTTGATAGAGATAAAGGAGCAAGAAATTTAAGAAGTAGGCATGGTATATTCCTTTAGTGGATCAGAAAAAAACAT